>NZ_JBHVRW010000012.1:57513-255710 GCF_042885475.1 Streptomyces sp. NPDC058051 | reverse complement strand
ATCCACGGTCGAGTACCCACACCTTCTCGAACGGCCGAATCATCACACCGGTTACGGCCCACCAGGACGTTTCAGCAAGATCGTGTTATGAGCTCTAAGGGCCTGAACATGCCAAACGCACACAGGAAAGCCGGTTCTGCCCGACGATGGAAATGCGGAAGACCGCCGACACGCGGAGACAGGGGGAACCATGCGCATCGACGTGCGGGTAGGGGCCGAGGCAGACGAGCTGCGTTCACTGCACCAGTGGCTGGGGGCAGACAGAGAGATCCGCAGGTCGTCCTCCTTGACACTCCAGGAGAAGCCTCCCGAGCCAGGGCACATGGGCGGTTTGCTGGACGTCATCCAACTGGTGACTGACAACGGATGGAGCGCTGCCTCCTTCGTGGTGGCACTGGCCGCCTGGAAGCGAACCAGGCCCCAGGACCCGCGGATCGAGATCAGGCGGGGTGACACCGTGATCGTTCTTACCCAGGGCAGCGATGCCGAGATCGAACGTGTCATTCGTGCCCTTGAGACCTCGACCGAGGATGAGGCACCTGGGACATGAGCGTGTTGCCCGACCCCGGCGCGACCCGAGCCGTGCTGATCGGCACCAGCCACTACGACCACCTGGAGTCGCTGCCGGCTGTGTCCAACAACCTGACCGCTCTGGCCGAGGCGCTGACCGGACCCGCCTCTTGGACCCTGCCGCAGGAGCATTGCACGATCCTCTCCAACCCCACGACCGCAGAGATGACCATGGCCGCAGTGCGAGCCGCAGCCGAGCAAGCGCGCGACACCGTGCTGATCTACTTCGCCGGTCATGGGCTGGTCGACCCCGAAGGGGACCTCTATCTGGCCATGCCGCAGTCCAAGCAGCAACGCGTGGAGACCGGACTGCCCTATCGGTGGATACGGCAGGCTCTCCTGAACGGCCGGGCCGATCGATGTGTCGTTGTCCTCGACTGCTGCTACAGCGGTCTGGCCCTCGGGACGATGGGCGGCCCATCAGATCTGGCCGATCAGGCGGCCGTGGAGGGGACATTCCTGCTGGCCGCTGCTGCAGAAACACGCCAAGCACTCGCCCCGCCGGACGAGACCTTCACCGCGTTCACCGGCGAGCTCCTCGCCACGCTTCAGACGGGCATCCCCAATGGGCCTGAGCTGATCGACTTTGAAGCGCTGTACCGGCACTTGCGCATCAGGCTGGCGGCTAAGGGACGTCCCGACCCACAGGCGAGGGGCAGGAACACCGCGGCCCGACTCGCTCTCGGCCGCAACCTGGCCTGCCTGCCGACAACCGCGACCACCCCGTCTACTGACGGGGAGCCAGCCACAGGGCGCTCCTGGCCGAGTCCCTCGGGAATCCGCACTGTCAGGGGTTTCTTCAAGTCGTTGGCCGATGTTCGTGTGACGAGCGGTCTCACCCATCAGATGGTTAGCCAACGTTCCGGTGGGCGCATCTCACCCGGTACCGTCAGCCGTCTTTTGAACCGCGAGAGCCTTCCCAAGACCTGGCACACCACAGCGGTGTATCTGTCCGCCTGCGGCGTGCCGGATCAGCAGGTCGCTGAGTGGCATGCCGTCTGGACGCGGTTGCTAACGGATACGACGACCGACGCTTCGGCGCTCACCGTCCCGCAACCACGCCAGAACCAGAAGCCCACCACGTTGCAGCGGTTGACCGGAAGAGTGTCCCGGCGAAACGGTCGCAGCCGAGATCACCGTTCAGGGAGTAGCTGAGGCAGTCGGAGATGCCTGCTGCGGAGCCGGAGCAGGTGCCTCGCTGTCATCGCCGAAGACCGTGTTCCAAGCGGCAATAGCCAGCAACGCCGCCGCAATCACAACGCCCGTCGCAGGCTTCTTCACCTGCTTGGCGGCCGACGGCCGCACCCAGTGCCCTGCCCGGTAGTAGGGCTTGTCGCTCTTCTGCGCCACTGCGCTCTCCCCCAACGACACTGCCACCTGATCCCTAGACACAGTTTGACAGCGGCCCGTCCGCCCCGAGGAGGAATCAGCACGCACGGCTGATTCCGGACCATGGAGCCGTGATCGGCTGCGTGCTCAGCGGATCACGCGCCACAGGTCCACGAGTACCACTCCTACTGCCTTCGGTCGACGTGCCCACCATGCCGGCACATGCTGCCCGACGCATGACCTTGGCCGGAACTGCTCCTCCAACGCCTGCCCCACTCGGAACTCAACGGCACAGTATCGACAGGGCAGTGGGGCCACAGGGCTCGCCCAGCCCGCGGCCACGAGCGTCGAGCTCCGGTACCTGTGGTGCGGAATCACGCCCGCCAGTCCCTCATGTGCCTCTACGATGATCGCTCTGCGGCTTGAACAACTGGAGCACCATGCGCCTCGAGACGATCAAAATCGAGAACTTCCGCGGCCTCACGCACGTGGACATCCCTTTCTCTCGATTCGGCTGCCTTATCGGCGAGAACAACGCCGGAAAGTCGTCCGTGTTCCAGGCTTTGAACATGTTCCTAAAGTCGGGAACCGCAGTCGACACCGACTTTCTCGACAGAAGTCGCTCGATCCGAATTCAACTCTCCTTCTCCGAGGTCAGCGAAGCCGATCTGAAGCGACTCGAAGACGGGCACCGAACTCGAATCGAGAGGGAAATTCGGGACGGGCGTATCACGCTCGCTAAAGTTTATAAGGGCCCGGGGAAGGGGACCTTCCTGGTCGTCACGCGGGTTCCCCGGGATCACAGGTACACGAAGGTCGTAATCGACGACACATTGAAGTCTGGGCTACCTCCCGAAGTCATCGCCGCCAACGTGAAGGTCACGTACCCAGAAGTTGCCCATAAAATCGAGGGCAAGATCAGCCGCGCAGCGGTGAGGCGCGAGATCGCCACGGTAATTGAATCACTCGGTGAAGATGACTTCGTCACTGGAGACGACGCTTTGCCAACCGGGATGGACAAATCGATCGCCCCGCTACTCCCGGAATCAATTTACATTCCTGCCGTCAAAGAGCTCAACGAGGAGCTCAAGACGACATCCACGGCAACATTTGGGCGGCTCCTTAGTCTACTTTTCGGGCAGATCGAGCACCAGCTTCCCGAGCTGGAATCCTCGTTTGAGGCGCTCCGGGGGCAGCTGAACATAACCACGAACGAAGACGGCGAGGAGTCAGACCAGCGCCTTTCTGAAGTTCGACAAATTGAATCACTGATCCAGAGAAATCTCCAGGAATCCTTCCCACGAGCAAGCGTCCGCCTTGAGATCCCGCCTCCACGTCTGCGTAGCCTTCTCGAAGAAGCGCAAATCTCCATCGACGATGGAGTCACCGGCCATTTCAGGACCAAAGGAGACGGCCTTCGAAGGTCGGTCGCATTCGCCATCCTTCGTGCGTATGTCGACATGAAAACCGCACGACCAGTCACGGCAGACAGCTCTCAGCAACCTTGCCTACTCCTCTTCGAGGAACCCGAAGTATTCCTGCACCCCCAGGCACAGCGGAAGCTGTTCGAAGCCTTGGCGTTCTTCTCCGAGTTCAACGACGTCCTGGTCAGCACCCACTCGCCGTCGTTCTTCGCACCTGGGGCGACCGGAACATTTGTAAAGGTCATTAAGGACCACTCCCTGGATCCGCCGGCAAGCCGGACACGCGTGATCGACCTTTCAAAAATTGAGGCACGCGATCAATTTGAGATCATCAAGCACGAAAACAACGAGGCGGCATTTTTTGCGAACTCTGTCTTGCTCGTAGAGGGACCGAGCGACCACATCCTAATCCCGCACATCGCTCGAACCCTCAATCCGGAATGGGACTTCGAGAAGCGTGCGACAGCGATCGCGAAGGTCGAAGGAAAGGGAAGCATCGCCCGCTACAGAAGTTTCTTCACTCAGTTCGAAATGCGGATTGCGGTACTCGCCGACCTTGACGTCCTAGCGGAAGGTTTTGACAAACTGGGAGCCAGCCAAGATTGTCACCAACTGCGGGATCGACTCATCGCCAAGGCAAAAGAAATTGCAGCCGCTTCAGAAACCTACCCCTCCGGAAAGACACTCAAGAGCATGCGCACTAACGGCGCTGTGCAGGATCTCTGGAAGCGGGCCAGGGTGGCACGAGAGCAATACGCTCAAGGGCTTTGCGAATGGGAGGATCTCGACGCCGCTGTCAGCGCGTTTTTTGCGCGATCTACCTCGGGCGCCATGCGGAAAGTTCTCGAAGAGGCTGCCGATCCTGACCTTAGGCGCATGAAGATCGAGCTGCTTCAGGAACTACGGAAAGATGACATTTACGTATGGGAGCGCGGCGCAATTGAGGACTACTACCCGCCGCTAGAGAACAACGAGTCCTCGAACAAGAACGATCGCGCTCGATCTTTCTGCGAACGGCACGTGACCGCCGATGACATCAAGGGGCTGGCCGTGTTCAAGGATTCAGATGAATGCGAATTCGAGGCGATCTTCGAATCCCTCTTCAGATCAACCCAATCCGGCGACCATGCGCAGCACTTTTTTCCCAAGCAAGCAAAATCAGATTGGACCACCCACACTTCTCAATAGACTGGGAAAACACTCCCTTCCTTCACTCAGCGCCAGCCATCGAGCGAGACCTGGGACCTGCCAGATAGATATCCGTGGAGGGAACTCGCTGTGGTTTCGACGAATGCTTCCGGAATGTCACTGGCGTCGACCCAGCGAACCTGGGAGTGCTTGCGGGGTTCGCGGTTTTCGGGTTCGCCGGTCCATTCGTGGGCGGCGAAGACGACGGTGAGGAAGCCGTTGGGGGCTTCGACGCCCCAGGCGCCGTGGATGATGTGGGCGACCTTGAGGGACTCGGGCTTCACCGTGAGGCCGGTCTCCTCATAGAGCTCGCGGACCGCGGTTTCGGTGATGGGCTCGCCCGGCTCGCTCTTGCCGACGGGGAGGTCCCACATTCCCTGGGCGAACTTGGCGTTCTCGCTGCGCTGGAGGAGGACGACGCGGTTGGTGGCCTTGTCGTGGACGATGACTGCGGCGACCAGCAGGGTCATCGATTCGAGCGCCGGCTGGAGGGCCTTCGGCTGATCGTCGGTCTGCTGAGTCACGGTGTTCCCTTCGTCGGGCGGATTGTTGGGCATGTTAGGCGAGGGCCTCGCGTGCGCGGCGGGCGAGATCGGCGGCGCCGGGAACGCGGCGACGCTGGTAGACCGCGAGCGTGGAGCGGATCGAGGCGATCGCCTTGCGGGTCCGGTCGGAGGTCATGCCCTCCATGAGGACCAGGGCCTGGGTCCAGGCCGCGACGGCCTCGTCGGCGCGCGCCTGGGCGGTGAGGCTGTCGCCCAGGTCTGCGTGGGTGAGGGCGTGAACGCGCTTGTACTTCTCCGGGTCCCAGCGGGTGAGGGCGTCTCGGTGCTGCTGCTCGGTGCCAATGTGGTCTGCGAGGTCGGTCAGGGTGCGGGCGGTGTGGCTGGCCACGGTGCCGGCGGCGGGACCACTGACGCGGGAGTAGCTGGGTTGGGGGCCGTCGTCGCGGAGGAGGGCGTCCTCGGCGGCGAGCAGGGCGCGTGCGGCCGACGGGTTCTCGTTGGTGGCTGCGTAGGCGCGGGCGTGGGTGATGTGGAGGAGGGCCTCGGTCTGGCCGTCGACATGGCCGAGCCCTGTGCGCAGGGCGCCTTCGACGAGGTCGACGCAGTGGTGGGGCTGCTTGAGGCTCAGGGCCTGGTGGGCGAGGGCGCGCATCATCCAGGCGGCGTGGCCGTGGGGGTCGGCTTCGCAGGCGAGTTTGTAGCCGACCTGGTAGTAGCGCTGGGCGGCGCCTTCCTGGCCAAGGTCGTGGTGCTTCCACCCTGCGAGGTAGGCGAGTTCGGCGACGGCGCCGAAGGCGGCCCGGCGTAAGGCTTCGCTGGGGAAGCGTCCGCGCAGCATGGGGGCGGCTGTGTCGGCGAGGTACGCGGTGACGGTGGTCAGTCCGTGCCCGCCGCCGAGGCGCTCGTCGGCCGCGCTGAAGGCAGCCGTGATCTGCCGTACGACGTCCACGTCCTCCACGCCGACCAGCGACGTGCCCGTGCTTGCGCGGAGCATGCGGGCGGTGGCTTCGTGGTCGTAACCGAGCGGCATGGCGACGCCGGCGGTGGTGAAGGCCGCGATGGCGAGGAAGCGGCGGCGCTCAACGTCGGCACGGCCCAGGTCGGTGGCGGCCAGGACAGGGTCGGATTCCGCCGGCTCTTCGTCACCGCTGGTCTGGAGGCCGATCTCGGTCTGGGTGACCGTGCGCCCCGCTCGTCGGGACAGCGCCTCGGCCAGGTACTGACCTACCCGGCCCGACGGGGCGCGGGTGCCGTTCACCCAGTGCGAGACGGCCGACTTGTTGGTCTGGAGGATCTCGCCGTTCTCGGCCGCGATGCGCCGCACGTCTCTGGCGAGGGCCTCGTACGTGCAGTCGACCGCCGCGATGACGTCACGCAGACGGGAATTGGGTTCTCTCGGCGCCGCCACGATCGCCTCCACTCCGGAGCTGTAAACCGCGTATACCGCTCCAACTGCCTTCCACCGTACCCACTGAGCGTGACCACCGGTTCACTTATCAGCAGCCGCCCGGAACGGCGCGACCGTGATCCAGGCTCCCCCTTGGTCCGGGCGGCACCCCGAATTCCGTACGCCCACACCAGGCTCGGGCATTCCTGTGCCCGCGTCCGGACGAACAGAGACGGAGACACGGTGACCACCATCGACACCACGGCCATCACGGTCGAGCTGCCCGAGGCGTTCGACCCGCGCTGGAGCCGCCTGCCCGGCATCCAAGTCGACGGCCGACGCATCACCATCGACCCGGCCGAGTACTTCTTCCGCTTCGAGTCGAACACCTGGCTCGTCGCCGACTGGAAGCTGGTCAAGTCCCAGCTCCTGGACGTGGACGAGACGACCGAGAGCGCGGTCGAGCAGCTCGCGCTCGACTTCATCAAGCAGCACAGCGAATCCACCTCCGACGCGGCCCGCGTCCTGGCCACCGCGTACGAGGTGTACGCGTACCTCTTCCGCGAGGAGCACCTGGCCTGCCTCGGCCTGCCGCAGATCACCGCCGACCACCTGCGGATGCTCCGCGAGGCGGCCACGCTCATGGCGCTCAACAAGGTCGAGCTGGACGGGCACATCTCCAACGTCGGCCCGTGCTGGTTCTTCCCCGCCGCCACCTCCGTCGTCTTCGACCTGGACGCCGAGATGGGCGGGATGCTCGACGAGGTCTACCACGGCGGCTGGTTCAACGAGCACCGCCGGATCGAGTCCATCAAGGCCCACGCCGCGCTCGGCGGCCGACTCGTGCACGGCTGCCAGTCCGTGCCGGACCAGTCCGGCGGCGTGGTCGCGCCCTACGGTGCCTCGATGGCGAACTTCCGCGACGACCTCGCGGCCTTCAAGGCGGGCTGGATCGAGCAGGTCTATGCCCACCGCGTGAACCCCGCCGCGTAGCCACCACCCGATCGGGCTCCGGGGCGGGCCGGCATCCCTCGCCCGCCCCGGACGCCACCACCCATCCCCGGAGCCCTCCCGTGACCACGAACCCCAGCGCCGAACTCCTCGACAACCTGCTCACCGCGACCGGCCAGACCACCGCCGCACGGAAGGAGGTGCGCGTGTGGTCCATGTCCGGCGTCGAGCGCGTGACCTTCCCGGACGGCTCCACGGCCATCTTCAAGTACGCCAAGAAGCCCTTCGACAGCGAGGACCAGGCCCTCCGCCTGGCCCACACCCTCGGCGTACCCGTCCCCCAGGTTCACGCCTCCGCCGTCCTGGACGGCTGGCTTGGCATGCTCATGGAGGACCTAGGACTCTCCGTCCGCGAGGCCGACGACCTCGACGGCGTCGCCGCAGCCGTGATCCTGCACGGCACCCGTACGGCCCCGCCCTTGCCCGTCCTCGACCAGGACCGGCTGCGCACGCTCCCGGCTCGGGCGCTGGAACACCTCGAACGGCTGCGCAAGGCCGACCGGTGGCAGGACGCCGACGACGTCGAGGACGCGCTCGACCGGATCGCTCAGGCCGCCGAGGCCCGCTCGGCCGGAGCGACGCTGGAACCGTTCGGCTGGGTGCACTCCGAGTTCCACCCCACCAGCCTCCACATCGGCGAGTGTGGCTGGCGGCTGCTCGACTTCGCTCGCGCCTTCACCGGCCCCGGCCTGCTCGACCTCGCCAGCTGGCACGGAACCCTCGAGCCCCCGCACCCCGTGCGTCTGCGCGTCTTCCTGGAGCAGTACGTCACCGCCGGCGGCACCCCTGACGCCCTCGCCCCGCGCGGCGGGCTCACCGCCGAGAACTGGGCCCTGGGCTGGCACCGCATGTGGGCCGTCGAGTGGTTCATGGAACAGGCCATCCGCTGGATCAACGACTCGGCCACCGACCCCGCCTACACCAAGGCCGTCCGCCGCCACCTCATCGACGTTCTTCACCTCCTGGAGATCTGACGTGCTCGCCCAGGCATCCCCATGGCACGCCCACGCGCTCCAGCGCACCGCTGCCGGGCTCGCCGAACCCCTCTCCGTACCCGCCCGGATGGAATGGACCACCCGACCCGGCCAAGGGCTCGGAGCCGAGATCCTCGGCCCCGACCTGCGCGGCAAGCGACTCCTGGAACTCGGCTGCGGCCCCGGCCACAACGCCGCCCACCTCGCCACCCACCACGGCGCCCACGTCACGGGCATCGACCTGGTCGGCCTGCAGGTCCGCCGCGCCCGCTCCCACTACGGACGGCTGAACAACCTCACCTTCGTAGCTGGCCATGCCCTGCACTACCTGCAAGCCTCCGACGAGCAGTTCGACGCGATCTACTCCGCCTTCGGCGCCGTCGGGCTTGTCGCGCCCGAGCTCCTGCTCCCGGCCATTGCCCAGCGCCTCACGCCCGGCCGGGTGCTCGCCTTCTCCGTCCCGCACCCGCAGCGTGGCGGCCGAAGCCCCTCGGGCGACGACCGGCCCCGCCGCGACTTCGTCACCCTGCCCGACCACACTCGGCTCCCCATCGCTCGATGGGAGTTCGATACCGACCGTTGGGAGAGGCACCTCAGCCGGGCGGGCTTCTGGCTCACTTCGGCCCAGGAGTTCAACGACCCCCGCATGGGCCACTGGCCCACCACCTTGCTGATCCGCGCCCGCAAGCTCTGACAGCCGCGTTCATCCGGACTATGGAGGACCGATGCGCCCGCCCTACCTGCTCCTCGACATCGACGGCGTCCTCATACCCTTCCCCGACGAGCACGGCTCGACCCCGGCCACACACGCCCGCCACGACGTCGTCCCCACCGGCCGCAGCGCCGACAACCCGGTCACCGTCTGGCTCCACCCTGCCCACGGCCGCCTGCTCATGGACGTGATCCGTACCGGCCTGGTCACCCCCGTCTGGTGCACCAGCTGGCGGCAGGACGCCACCACCCTCATCGGCCCCCTTCTGGGCCTTCCGGTGCTGCCGTACGTCGACCTGCCGCGCCCGCAGATCACCACCAGCCACCCCAACGGCTACCTCTGGAAGCGCGACCACGTCGACGCCTGGCTCGGCGACGCCCCTGCTGTATGGATCGACGACGACTTCACCGGCCTCGACCATGAATGGGCGGTGGAACGCACTGCGAAGGGAACGGCGACCCTCCTCATTCAGCCCGACCCGCACCTCGGGCTGCAGCCCGAGCACCTGACCGAGGTCACGACGTGGGCCTCGCAGTTGCCCGCGGCCCACGCCGCCTGACGACTGATGCCCTCGCTGCCACGAGCAGCGATGGCATCAGGGTGCACTGTGGGCGCTGCCTGCGACTGGGCACCGTTCGGCATTCTGAACGAGATGGCAGTGTGATAGGGATTTTCATCGGCGCCGCTGATGGCGGAGTCAGCGAACGCCGACTGCATCCAGGGTGGCCGAGGACATAGCCGCGTGCGGCGGAGTGGTGGCGGCGGCTTCGGCGTTCCATAGTGGAGACTTGCGCCGTTGAGATCGATCTTCTATTGACTCGCCAACGAAAATTACTCGTCGATATTGCTCTCGACCAGCAATTTGTTGGCATCTATCAACTATCCAGGGGATTGACCCCATGACCTCCGGATTCTAGTGATCGCGCGAAGTGACCCGCTGGCCGATCACTGTGGAACATCAGGGCGCGAAATGAAATCCGGATCGATATGTCGAAATCATTGCATCGAACTGATCTCTGTACTTTTCCAGGAATGTATCGAGCGAGTAGGCGCCGTTCCAGCCAGCGTCGCGCAGCTGCGACCCCTCACAGGGGATCGGTAGTGTGCAGAGGTCCGCGTCCTTTACGAAGTGGAGTCGGAGTTCGCGCGCCTCGGAGATGTTCAATGGATTTCCCCCAATCTGCTCGATGAGTACGTAACGAAGACCGAGAAGGTTAAGGAGATCAAGATCGGTGACCCAGGCCGCATCCATGAGTCGGTGGGCCTGCCAGTGCACAGCGTCTCGATAAACCAACCTTACTCGGTCAGTCACATTGGTGTGCGGAATGCCGTCCCAATAGAGCGAGCCATGGATCGTGCGGTTGACGCCATCCTGGGTAAGCGCCGTTCCAAAGGTCATCGGAACAAGGTTTGAGAGCTTGTCAGGCCACCCGTGCACCAGGGATCGAATCAGGTCGCAGGGGTTGTACACGTGGAGCATGACATCCCGCTCTACGGCATCAGCCGAGACGTCGTCCAGCCACCGTCCCACGAGCCTCTCCCAATCGGGATTCCCCGCAAAGCACATCCTGCTCTCCTCCCGGAAAGCCGGCCATCTTCCACGATCCGTGGTACGCGCGGAGCCTGTGTAGAGAACTTCGCCGATTCCCTCTTCGTCACCGTTCAGGTCGCGGAGAAGATCTCGCTCGTCCAGCGAAGTACGCTTCTCGAATTCACCTGCCGCCCGATAGCCCTCAATCTCCCAGTGCGGGTTCTCCGCCAGATGCCGGAGCACGCCGGGGCGGGCCGTATCATAGCCAGCTGCGAAGACATTCCGGGTGATATGACAAAGGGCCGAGTACTCTAGGGGATACCCCCCAGCTTCCTCGTACGAATCCGTCTCATTGCCATCGAGCCATGCTGGCGCTTCATCGGGGTCCAGACGCCCGATTGCGAAATAGAGGCCGTACGGTGCGACCACAAGGTCTTTCTGTGAGATGCGCCGGAAGTCCGCCGCGAGGAGATCATGCGCTCCCGCCTCGGCGGATGTGGCCAGAATTTCGTTCCAGCCTTTCGATCGCTCCTCCGGGGAGTTGTAGAAGTAGATGAAGTGATGTGGGGTGACCCGAGGCGGTACCGCCGCTTCGAGAAATTCCACCCGGTCCGCGCGCACAGGAACGCCGTTGTCGTCCAATGTGAGTTGGTACCCGCGGAGATCGTGGGACCAGTCTCTCGCCATGTTGCTCACCGGGACGCGCAGTTCGTGCCAAGTGGTGGAGACAATCATCGCGCGGATGCGGTCCTTGCGGAGCCCCAACTCCTGCTGCAACAGCTCGGCGTACTTCGTGACCTCATGAAGGGCGCGGGCCGAGGTCGAGTCGGATCGCTTCAATTCGATCACCACCCACGATCCGTGGCCGTCTCGGGCCAGGATGTCTATACGCCCGCGTGTTCCATGAGCATTGGGCAGCGGGTACTCCGTGCCAATCAACCGAAGACTCGGCTCGATGAGCGGCAGGAGGTCGGCCAGCATGTCGCGCAGTCGTGCCTCGTACGGAACATCCACGTCGCACACCTCATACAAGTCTCCGGGTCAGCAGGTCAGTTGAGAACTGATCAGGTTTTGACAGTAGATGATCGGTCTGACAATCCTGACCCGTTCTCGACCTCAGCTCAACGAAGCCAGGTTCACAAGCGCCTGACGGGAGGTTCGCCCCGTGGGTGAGCTCGCGCGTAGCCCGAGCAGTGGTGATCACGACGTTGGGGCTGCCGGGCGGCTACGGCCGCGGCGATCATCGTGCGGGCCGCAGAGGACAGCACCATCATGAAGCTTGCCATTGAACTCGACCCGGTGCCCCGCCACGATGCGTGGCGGGGGCATCCGGCCGGGGTCAGCGGTGTCGACTGTGCTCTTCGGGCCTCGTGCCCACTGGTGTGGCCGGTGGGATTGGTGTGGCGGACATGGACGACGTGCCGCTGACCGTACTTCGCCTGCGAGCCGCTTGCGTCCGCCTGTTCGGCTGAGCGGTGATGCGCCAGTTGAGGACCTCGGCGGGGCGCTCGGCACTGTCGAGTTCCCGCAGGGTGCCGACCGTGGCCAGGAGGTGCCGGGGGTTGTGGCCGGCGGTTTCGGCGTGGGCGAGGGTGGTGGTCAGGGCGGTCCAAGTGGGGTCGGCGAGGATCCGGTCGGCGTGGTCGGGGAGGGCCGCACGAACGTCCTGCTCGAAGCGGTGGGCGGTTGCGGCTCGTGGTGCACGGCGGGCCAGGTCCGCCAGGACGGGTGTGGCGGCCTGCTGGTAGCCCACCTGAAGGTGGCGGAAGGCTTCTTCGGCTGCAGCGGCCTGCTGTGCGTGGCCGCGCTGTTCATGCCACTTGGCGGCAGCGCGGGCCAGGTGCACGGTGGCGAAGATCAGGGCGATGGCGAGCCCACCCGGCTCGCTGGACGCGTAGGCGAGTTCCTTGGCGGCCTTGCGCAGGGCGGTGGCGGCTTGGTGGTCGGCGCGGGTGGCGGAGCGGCGGGCGCGGTTGAACGCCGTCGCCGCTGCTCGTAGTTCCGCCCGGTGTGGGCCGGTCGTGGCGCTTGCGATGTTGTACAGGGCGTCGCCGAAGGCGGTCAGGTGGCCCTGGGCGACGGCATCGTCATCCGAGTCGAGGACGGTGCGTGCCGTGTGGACTGCGGTGGTGGTGTGCCGCCATGGGTCGGCGGGGTCCGCCACATACCGCGGGCGGTCGACCACATCCTGGTCGGGGAGGCGTTCGCGTAGGCGGTTGATGGAGAGATCGGGGGCGAGCTTCGAGCCGCCGTACCAGACGGGTTCGCCGGCCGCGTTGGTGTCGCCTGGTGCGGCAAGGCTGTAGCCGATCACGTCACCGGTCTCGGGGCCGAGGCGTGTTTTGACCTTGATGCCGAGGGACTGCAGCACGGTGAAGTAGTCGGCTTCGGTTCGTACGGCGGCGGCGACCGCGTACGCCTGCTCGCGCAGCCAGTGTCGTGCGGTGACCGTCTGGCCCTGGCGCTCGGCCTTGGCGCGTTCGGCGCCGGTGGGGGGGCGGGGCGCGGTGAGGTCGCCGGACTTCAGGCGGCGCAGGCCGAACTCGGCTTCGATCTTGCGGCATTCGGCTTGGGCTCGTTGTCCGTCGTGGTGGGTGCGTGGGCGGCGTCCGTCGGCTCGGACGGTGGTGGCCATGATGTGGATGTGGTCGTCGGCGTGGCGTACCGCGATCCACCGGCACGCCTTCGCGTCGCCTTCGGGGGCGATGCCTGTGGCGTGGACGATGCGGCGGGCGACCTCGGCCCACTCGGTGTCGGTGAGGTAGCGGTCACCGGGCGCGGTGCGGACGGGGCAGTGCCAGACGTGCTGAGGTGGTTTCTTGCCGCCCAGCTCGCGGGTGCGCAGGTCGACGTGGTGGTCGAGGCGTTTGGCGAGCTGGGTGTAGGTGGCTGCCGGGTCGCGGCCGGGGCCGGGGGCGCCGGCCATGTCCCAGGCGGCGACGATGTGAGGGTCGGTGTGTTCGTCGCGGCGGCCGGGGCCGAAGAGGTAGACGATCAGTCCGCGGGAGTCGGAGCCGGTGGAGACGTCAGGAACCATGCCGGGTGCCTTCCGTCAGGAGCTGGTCGATCAGTCGGTAGCTGTTCTCGGCTGCTTGCTCAACGTGGTCCAGTACGGCCTCGGCGCGCTCGGGCACGGTGCCTCGGTGGATGGCTGCGGTGATCTGGTTGAGGTTGCCGCCGATGCGGTTCAGCGCGACCGTGTGTGCCTCGACGGCCTCAATCAAGGGACGGATGGGATCGTCCTCCGGGCTGCCGACCAGCCCCGCCTTGCCGAGGGCAACGGCCAGGGCGGCGTCCCCGACGAATCCGGCGAACTTCTGACCGCGCTGGTGAGCGGCGGCGCTGATCACACCGACCGCGGTCCGCGTGAAGCGGATGGTCTTCTCCTGGTCGCGCTTCTCCACGGTGCGCTTGCGGTTCATCAGCGCGGGCAGGACGGGGGCATCGAGATCTCGCCAGGAGGGCTGCTCGACGGGCGGTTGGGCATCGGCCGGCGGCTGGGTGCGAGGGGCGATGGAGTCGGCTGCGGGCGGGCAGCGGGTCTCGGCTACGCCCTCCTCCGGCTCGGGCGCCCCCTGGCGCTCGGCCTTCTCCTCCGCCGCCCCTGGGGCGGGGGCAAGCGCGGACGAAGCCTCGTTAGAGGCTCGTTCGCTCCAGCTTGCTGCTGATCGGCGGGTCAGGCCGAAGAATCCCTTGCGGCGGCGGATGGAGGTGTTCTCGGTGCTCGTTTCGGGCATGGTGGTGCTCCGGTGGTCGTGTGGGGTGGGGCTTCGTCACGTCCGTTGCATCCGTCCCGTAGCTGGTCAGGACAGGTACGGAGGCGACCGCAGGTACGGAGTGATCCGTATCGGCGAGGAACTCCGTCCCCGCGCTGACCTGCGCGGGGACGGATGCGACGGATTGATACGGAGCTGGTGTCAGCGAGTGGGCCTGGGGCCGGCAGGCCCGCCAGGCGGGCCGATGGGCAGCGTCCCGGACGGAGGGGCCAGCGGCTTGCCCTGGGCCCGACGTGTGGGCGCGGCCTCGCCGGCTGCGGGGGCTGGCTGGGCGGGGTCAGGGCAGTAGCGGGCCCAGGCGTCGAGGAACTGGTTGCGGGCGTATGCCTTCGCCTGCCTGCCGTTCTCGAAGCGGTGGTTGGCCGGGCTGATGCCGAAGTCGCGCAGCAGGTTGGCCAGGTGGTAGGCGTTCAGGCCCTTCGTTCCGTACTCGGCCCAGGGTGCCTCGGCGTCCTGGATGAGGGCGGCGAGCAGGTCGTGGCTGCGCAGCGCTTCCTGGTCGCCCTGTTGCTCGAAGACTCGGCGGATGTCCCGGAGCAACCGGGTCTTCAGCGTCGTCTGCTCGTCCTGGACCACCTCGTTCCTGGTCATCGCCAGGCAGGCGGCACGGGCCTGGGTGGGCCAGTGGCCGCCGGCCAGGTCGGCGACGATGACCAGGGGTTCCCAGGTGTCCGCGGCCCGGTCTTCGACCGGCATCGGTGGCACCAGCCGGTGCGCTGTCCCGCGCAGTGGGGTCAGCCACGCGGCCAGTCGGTCGCGCAGGGCGTTTAGTTCCGGGACGGAGTGCCGGGAGCGGAAGGGAGCGACCTTCTCGCCGGGCTTGCGCTTCTGCATGCGGAGCACGACGGCGCGGTCCATGATCGTGTCCGGTAGGTCGCCGATGCCGGCCAGCGCGGCCATGGCGAACGTCGGGAACGCTGTCGGCTTGTGCTCAGGGCCGGATATCCGCCAGGCGGGGCGGTTGCGCTGGTGTCCGGCGTTCAGCAGGCCGCGCAGGTCCTCCTTGTCGCCAGCCTTGGGGCCGAAGATGGTGTCGGCCTCGTCCACCAGCAGCGTCGGCGGGTCCTCGCCGATGATCCGGAAGACCACCGCCGGCGAGGTGTTCACCGTCATCATCGGCCGGGACACGGTCTCGTGGAGCACGTCCAGGACACGGGACTTGCCGCACCCCTTGGTCGGCCCCACCACCGCCAGGCGCGGCGCGTGCTGGAGGGCGGGCTGGATGTGGGAGGCCGCCACCCACAGGGTGACCGCGGTCAGGGCCTCGTCGCTCGGCAGTACGACGTACCGGCCGATCGCCGCACGGAGGTCATTCAGCAGTGCGGCTCCTTCGTCGGCCGTCTCACCGCTCATGCCAGTGCGGTCCCCAGTCCCCGATCCACCATCGGGGACCACGGTCCCCGCAGATACATGGGGACCGTGGTCCTCAGCGTGTGCTTGGGGCGCGTTGCGCTCGTCCGGGATTCGGGGACCGGGTTCGGGGACCGGCGGACCGGAAGTCTCTGTCCGGTCCCCGGCGTCCGGTTCGGCGGGACCGGTCCCCAGGGCGCTGGCCTGCGCATGTTCCGCGTTGGGGGAATTTCGGTCCCCGACCGGAACACCCGTCAAAGCAGAGGACCGTGACTCCGTTCGGTCCCCGCCTCGGTCCCCGTTGCGCCAGGGGATGCCCTGGCCGGGGACCGCAGGGGTGGGCCAGACAACCTCGGATGTGTTCAAGGTGGCGGGGGACGTAGAGTCCTCCATAGACGTTCCTCTCAGGTGGGGGACGGGACGGGCAAGGTCCCGCCCCTCACCGGTTCGTTCGTTCAGGGATGGGCGACGTGCAGGGGAATCTCCGGCCCTCGGCGTTGGCGCGCCGGGGGCCGTTGCTGTGTCTGGGCCTGTCGGTGGCTCATGAGGCCAGGCCCCATTCCTCCTGGCCGTCGATCAGGGTGTGCTCGTAGCGCAGCAGCTCGGCCTCGGGGTACAGGACCCGCTTGCCGACCTTGATGCCGCGCGGCCCCTTCTGGATGTGGCGCCAGTAGCGGACGGTGCTCTCGGCTGTGCGGTAGCGCTCGGCGACCTCGGCGGTGGTCAGGTATCGCATGCATTCCCATTCGGCTAGGTGGCGATTCGATCTGCATAGAGTTGTACCCCGGGATCGGCGGTTAACCAAATCGGGAAGCCCATGTTTCAATTGGGATAGCGACGGTGACGACGGAGGTTCGATGGCAGGCGACAGGCCCGAGGGCGGCGAGGTGCCGCTGCTCTACAGCGAGGGAAATGTGGCTGCGCGCGTGGCGCTGGAGCGTGAGGTCAGAGGGTGGAGCACGACCGAGCTGGCGGAGCGGGTGACCAGAGCCGGCGTCAAGATGAACCAGACAGCGGTCTGGCGCATCGAGAACGGCACCCCCCGCCGGCGCATCAACCTCGACGAGGCTCTCGCCTTCACCCGCGTCTTCGAACTCCCCCTCGAAGAGCTCATGTCACCGCCCCTGGAGGGGCTCGACATCGACAGCCGGCGCCTCGTCCAAGAAGCCGTCGAAGCGTTCTACGAGACCCGCGACGCACGAGACCGGCTTCATCGCGCCGTGGTCGCCATCGCCGACCACATCAAGGCCCATCCCGACAGCTCGCGGGCCATCCACGAGCAGTGCCTCCGCCTCATGGGCGACGAGCGGGACGCTCGCACCCTCAGCGGCGACATCGAGGACGGCGGCCACTACTGACAACCGACACGAAGGAGAGGCCACTTGGCCAACATCCAGAAGCGCCCCAACAGCAAATGGCGTGCTCGCTACCGCGACCTCGACGGCAAGGAGCACGCGCGCCACTTCGACCGTAAAGTCGACGCCCAGCGGTGGATCGACGAGGTCACGGCCAGCCTGGTCACCGGTCAGTACGTCGACCCTCGATCGGCGAAGAAGCCCTTCAAGGAGTACGCGGAGGAATGGCGTGCCATCCAGCCGCACCGGCCTTCCACGGCCAAGGCGGTGGCCCAACACCTGCGCTGCTACGTCTACCCGGCCTGGGAGAAACGGGCACTCGGCGCCATCAAGCCCGGCGACGTACAGAGCTGGATCACTAGCCTGACCACCACGCACGGGCTGGCCGCCAGCACCTCACGGACGGTCTTCAACACGGTCAACGCCGTCTTCCGGGCGGCTGTCCGTGACCGGATGATCCCCCACAACCCGTGCGCCGAGGCGAAACTGCCTTCGGTACCCCGGAAGAAGATCGTGCCCCTGGCCGTCGAGCAGGTGCGGACGCTGTCCGAGGAGATACCCGCCCGCTACAAGGGCCTCGTGCTGCTCGGCGCCGCCACCGGGCTCCGCCCCGGCGAGCTGTTCGGCCTCCAGCTCCGGCACGTGGACCTGCTGCACGCGACCGTCTCGGTCGAGCAGCAGATCCAGCAGACCGCCAAGCACGGCGTGTACGTCTGCCCGCCCAAGACCGCTCGTTCGCACCGCACGGTCCCGCTCCCCCGCATGGCGGTGGATGCGATGAAGGCCCACCTGCGGGACTTCCCCGCCGATGGGCCCGAGGGCTGGATCTTCACGGCGCCGCACGGCGGACCCGTGGTCTACACGCACTTCATGGACGGATCCTGGCGGCCCGCCTGCACGAAGGCCGGCATACCGAAGGGCACCGGACCCCACTCCCTCCGGCACCACTACGCCAGTCTGCTGATCAAGCACGGCGAGTCGGTGAAGACCGTCTCCGAGCGCCTCGGCCATACCAATGCGGCCATGACGCTGAACATCTACACCCACCTGTGGCCCGACTCCGAGGAGCGGACCCGGGCCGCCATCGACAAGGCGTACGCGGACTGCTCTGCGGACAGCAAGACGCTTGCCACTGGAGCGGCATAGCGGCTACCACCAGCTGACCGAAGTCAGCACGCTGCCGACTCGGTGCGGACCGTGAGGGCCGACCGAACCTGCTCCGCTGCAGATTCCCCGCAGCGGAGCTTGAGGCTCCCAGGACTTCGGCGACTCTAGTAGTACTCCCGGATGTATCCCAGCGCCTTCCCGAAGACATCCTGGTCACGGATCTTGAACTTGATGTAGAGCGCCTTGCGGAGCGCCTGCTGGACGAGGCGATCGCCTTCATTGGTGCCCTGCCAGCCATCAAAGCGGACGGTACGGACGACGGAGTCGACCTCGTCGACGACCTTCTCGGCGATGATCGGAGTCTCCTCACCCTTGAGTGACTCGAAGAGGTCGGTCAAGGCAGCCTTTCCACGCTCCTCGCGGGGCACCTCAGCGGCGGCCTTCTCCGCTGCGACCGTGTCGCGCGCCAGCACGAAGAGCTCCTTGAGGAACTCCAGCGATGCCTGCTGAGAGTGGGCGTACCTCTCGCGCAGAGCATTCAACCGCTGGCCAAGCTCGACGAACGCCGGGTTGCCGACGTGCTTGGCGATGCGGGCGGTGATCCATTTCTCGACCTCGACGGGGTCGATGTCCTTGCGGTTGCCGGTCATCAGGTCCTCGATAACCTGCGCATCGAGGACGATGGTCTCCAGGTCGGTGCGGGGGACCTCGACGGTGACGTGCTCGTTTATGAGGTCAAGGGTCTTGGCTCCCAGCGTGTGCCAAACCAGTCGGCCGGTGACGTCCGTGGGTTGCACAGACTGGTAGACGTCGGTCAGCCAGCGGTAGTCCGCTTCGCATTCGGACAGGATCGGGTCCGGGGACAGGGTCTCCCACAGCTGGGTGACGACGCTGTACGCGGCTCCGAAGGCGTCGCGGGACTCATCGGAATCGATCGCGGCCTGCGCCTGAATCAGGCCCTCATAGCCACCGACGGTGCGGTCGACGCCAGGGAAGAACGCCAGAGCAGCCTCAATCGCGGGGCCGAGCTGCTCGCGGAGTACAGCGATGTTGGAGATGACCTGCTGGACAGACTTGTCGTCAAACTCGAAGGCCTTGGCGACGTCGTCGAAGATGCCGAGGTAGTCCACTATCAGGCCGTGGGTCTTCGCAGGCGGATAGACCCGATTCGTGCGGCAAATCGCCTGGAGCAGGGTGTGCTCGTACAGGGGCTTGTCGATGTACTGGGCATAGAGGATCGGGGCGTCGAAGCCGGTGAGCAGCTTCGCCGTCACAATGATGATCTTCAACGGGTCCGCCGGGTCGTTGAAGCGGGCGGTGATTCGCTCCAGCTCCTCCCGACCAGGGGTCCACTGCTTCCACGTCGGTTTGTCACCGCGGCTGGTGGACATCACGATCGTGGACACGTCCGGGCCGATCAGGCGGTCAAGCTCTTCCTTGTACGCCACGCAGGTGGCCTTGTCGTAGACCACGACCTGCGCCTTGAAGCCCTGCGGCTCGACCTTCGTGGTGAAGTGCCCGGCGATGTCGGCGGCGATCTTGCGGACCCGGTCGGGGGCCTTGATCAGCACCTCCAGGGAGGCGGCCTTCTTCGACAGGGTGGTGCGGTCTTCCTCAGTGAGCCCGTAGCGGTCGGCGAGCTCGGCGAAGGCCGCGTCGATCGACTCCTCATCCAGGTGGATCTCCGAGAGGCGCGGCTC
This sequence comes from Streptomyces sp. NPDC058051, assembly GCF_042885475.1. Taxonomy (NCBI): domain Bacteria; kingdom Bacillati; phylum Actinomycetota; class Actinomycetes; order Kitasatosporales; family Streptomycetaceae; genus Streptomyces; species Streptomyces sp. NPDC058051. The sequence continues at coordinate 235,790 of NZ_JBHVRW010000012.1, read as the reverse complement.
GAAGTGCAGCGGCAGGGTGGCGCCGTCGCGGATGGAGTCGGAGAAGGAGTAACGCGAGAGATACCCGTGCTCGTCGGCCGCGTCTCCGAACCACATGAACGTGTTGCGGTCACGCTTGTTGATCGGCGTCCCGGTCAGCCCGAACAGGAACGCGTTGGGCAGCGCCTCGCGCATCTTGCGGCCGTAGTCGCCCTCCTGGGAGCGGTGGGCCTCGTCGACCATCACGATGATGTTGTCGCGCACGTCCAACACACCCGGGGCTTCGCCGAACTTGTGGATCGTGGTGATGATGATCTTCCGCGCGCACGCAGCCAGGAGCTCCTGCAGCTCCTTGCGGGACTCCGTTGAGACGAGGTTCGGTACGTCCGAGGCGTTGAACGTCGCGGTGATCTGGGTGTCCAGGTCGATCCGGTCGACCACGATGATCACCGTCGGCGAGGTCAGCCCCGCCGTTGCGCGCAACTTCTGTGCAGTGAACACCATCAGCAGCGACTTCCCCGACCCCTGGAAGTGCCAGATCAGCCCTTGCTTGATCTGCCCGTGCAGCACCCGCTCCACGATCAGGTTGGTCGCCTGGAGCTGCTGGTACCTCGCGATCACCTTGATCTTGCGGTGCTTCTTGTCGGTCGCGAACAGCGTGAAGAACCGCAGGAAGTCCAAGATCGCGTCCGGATCCAGAACGCCCTCGACCGCCTCCTTGACCGCCGAGAGGCCTACTTTCACCGGCGTATGGTCATCACCGGACTCATCCGCGCGCCACGGCCCCCACAGCTCCACCGGCATCCCGACCGAGCCGTAGCGGAAGTCCTTGCCCTCGGTCGCGAAGTTGAGCACGTTCGGCACGAAGAACGCCGGCACGTTGACCTCATAGTCCTCCTTGACCTGCGCGGCAGCGTCGATCCAGGAGTACGCCGGCCGCACCGGCGACTTCGCCTCCCCAACGACGAGCGGGAACCCGTTGCACCAGATCACCAGGTCGAAGCGCCGCTCCAGTCGCCCGCCCCTGTAGGTCACCTCGGTGGAGACGATCCAGTCGTTCGCACTGTGCTCGCCGGGGTGGTCGAAGTCGATCAGCTTGACGGTCACATGCTCGCCGTCGGGCCCGAACGGCATCGACTTCTGCCCCGTGAGCCATGCCGCGAACTCCTCGTTCGCCACCACCGGATTCGGCGTGTTGCGCGCGGAGACCAGGATCGCGCGCAGCCGGTAGATCACCTCATCGGCCAGACGCGGATCCGCCTCGATGGTCGGGTTGAGGCGGATTAACGCCTCCCGCACTTGCTGCTCCAGCAACACCTCGTCGGTGCGCCGCGGCAGATCGCTCCCCGGCACGAACCGCACGTCCCCCGACTCCACGAGGTCCCGGACGAAGTCGCGGACGGTGTTCGCCTCGTTGAAGATCACTCGGCACCCCCGAAGACCTGGTCGTGAAGGCTTCTACGGAGCACGTCGATTTCTGAGCGTTCCCCTGCCACACTCGTGAGTGTGTCTTCGAACGAGCTCACACGACCGAGCAAGTGGGTCTGATCTGCAATGGAAGGCACCGCGATGCTGCGCGCGATGTAGTCCTTGACTGACAGATTCGTGATATTGGTCGTCTTCTTTGCATAATTTCGAGTCACGCCAGCCACCCAGTCATGCCGAAGACGCCAGAACAGGAAACGCGGCTCCACAACTTCCCGGTTCGGCCGAAGCAGCCGCTGAAAGTCGGTGGGGATACACGGAGCCGGGTCTCCGTGAGCGATAACGACGCGCCCGACTGGTTGCGAGGGTGATCCTCCAGAGCGCTCGAGGATAATGTCCCCATCGCGAACAAGGCGCACCTCGGCCTGCCGCCTGCTCACGGAACGAACAGGCGACCCATCAGTTGTCAGTTGAGTCGCGCCATCCGCATATACGCGCGGCCCGAGCGCCAGTACGTCGACCTCAGCCTCGCCCTCTGCTGAGCCCCAGATCCCACCAATGACATCGGTACAGAGGTCAATGATCTTTTTGTGCGGGCCAGAGGCCGCCCGGAACGAGTCAGCGAGGAAACGCTGCATCGCGGCCTCGATTGTCGAGACCTGGCCACCCAATTCGGCTTTGTGGCGCTCCAGTGCCCAGAGCAGATCGGCGAGGCGCTGCTGTTCGTCGACGGGAGGGAGGTCGAACTCGTACGCGGCCAGCTCGCCCCAGTTCAGGTAAGGGTTGACCGAGCCACGTGAGTGGGCGATCGCGTAGGCGTGAAACCTCTCGGCCGAGAGAACGAACGGGAGGAACTCCTGCAGGAGCAAGTTCTTGTCGAGGGTCTCCAGTACGAAGGTCTTCTCGCCTGTGATGCCCTCGAATTCCGGGACGGCGACTTTGCGAAGATATGTTCGCCTGGAGACGTAGAGGACGTGGCCTGGCTTGAACCGCTTGTAGAACATCGGCCCGATCGGGTCGCGCCCGATAACGCCCCAGTCGGCGATCGAGAGACTGCCGCTGGGAATGTGCTCGCCAGCGAGGAACCGCTCCAGGCCAGAGGTCTCGGCGTCGACCCGGTCGGTGACGTGCCGGACCACATCTCTAAGGGTGACACGCTTCCAGCCGGACTTGTCGAGGTTCAGGCTCATGCCAAGGCCTCCGTTCGCAGCAGGGACAGCACATCGACGACGGCCGCATCAGAGCTCTGCGCAGCCGTACGCCAGGCAGCAAGGGCCTCGGCGAGGTCGATTTGTTCTCCCCCGCTGCTGTCCATGGCTCCTCCGACGTATGTCGGGATGGCCAGGCTGAAGCCCTTGGCCGCAATCTCATCGAGCGTGGCGACCGTCGCGAACTGCTTGATGTTCGCGAAGCCACGGTAAGCATCGAGAATCTTCTGCTGGTGAGTGTCGCGCAGGAAGGCCTGCCCCTGTTCGCGGGAAACCTCGTTGAGGGCGTTGATGAAGAGAACCTTGCCCTGGCGTTCGGCGGGCTTGCGCGTCCGCAGGATGACGACGACGGCCGGCATCGGGGAGTTGTAGAACAGACCCTCGCCAAGGCCGAGCACACACTCGACCAGGTCGGACTTGACCAGCCGCTCGCGCATGGCGGCCTCGTCACGGCGGAACAGAACCCCGTGGGGGAAGAGGATCGCGGAACGCCCAGTGGTGGGGTCCAGACTCTTGGCGATGTGCTGGAAGAAGGCGTAGTCGGCGCGCCCCTGGGGTGGTAGGCCCCACATGTTGCGCCCGTAGGGGTCCTTGGCGAACGCGTCGCGGTTCCATGCCTTGATGGAGTAGGGCGGGTTGGCCAGGACGACGTCGAAGGTTTGCGGGCCGCCGTGGGTGTTGAGGAAAGCAGGCCTGCCGAGGGTGTCGCCATGGGCGATGCGGCTGTCAGTGACACCGTGCAGGAACAGGTTCATGCGGGCGATGGCAGAGGTGCCGTAGTTGAGCTCCTGGCCATACAGGCGCAGGTTTCGCCACTCCTTGCCTTGACGCCTGACCTCGGCTGCGGTGGAGATGAGCATGCCGCCGGTGCCGCAGGTCGGGTCGTATACAGACTCGCCGGGCCGGGGCTCGAGCATGAGCGTCATCAGGTGCACCAGGGTGCGGTTGGTGTAGAACTCCTGGGCGGTGTGGCCGGAGTCGTCGGCGAACTTTTTGATCAGGTACTCATAGCCCTGCCCGAGCTCGTCCTCGGGCAAGTTCGCCACCGACAGCGTCTTGGTCGAGAAGTGCTCGATCAGGTCCGAGAGGGTCGAGTCGGGGAGCAAGTCCTTGTTGGTCCACTCGCCGTCGCCGAAGACGCCGGGGAGGGTGTCGGGGTTGGCGGACTCGATGGCCCGCATGGCTGCCTTGAGCGAGGTGCCGACATTGCTGGTGACCTTACGCAGGTCGGCCCAGTGGGCGCCATCGGGGATGGCGAAGCGGTGGTTCTCCGGGAGGTCAGCGAGCTCCTCGTCGCCGTACGCCTCCAGGGCCGTGGCGTGCTCCTCGTCGTAGACATCGGAGAGTCGCTTGAGGAAGACCAGCGGGAAGATGTACTGCTTGTAGTCGCCGGCGTCGATCAGCCCCCTCAGCAGCACTGCGGCGCCCCACAGGTAGGACTCCAGTTCCCGCTGGGTGATCCGCTTCGGGCTCGTCGCAGTCATGCGTCCAGCCCCCACTTCGCCAGCTCGGCCTCCAACACTGCGCGGGTCTCGCGGGCCTTCGCGTGCGCGGTCTCCAGGTCGGCCAAGACTTGCTCCAGGGTGATCTGCTCGCCGACCTCGGCCAGCTCGACATATAGCGGGATGTTCAGGTTCCAGCCGTTGGTCTTGATGTCGTCCAAGGTCGCGACCGCGGCCAGACCGGGCTGGTCGGCGTACTCCTGATACGCCTTCAGGAGGGTCTCGGCGTGGTCAGGCTCGAGGGTGTTCTGGTTGCGGCCGCGCTTGAAGAGCGACTCTCCATTGACGAAGAGCACCTTGTCCTGCTGCTCGGCGGGGCGCTGGCGACGCAGGATCAGCAGGCAGGCGGCCAGGCCGGTGCCGTAGAACAGGTTGGGTGCCAGGCCGATGACGGCCTCCACGAAACCGGCTTTGAGGACGTGCTCGCGAACGCGGCCCTCGGCGCCCTGACGGAACAGGGCGCCCTGCGGGAGGACGACCGCGACCCTTCCTCCGGTGGGTGCAGCGGAGGTGAGCATGTGCTGGGCCCAGGCCCAGTCGGCGTACCCCTTCGGAGGCACCCCGCCCAACTCATTGCGGCCCCACGAATCGGAAGCCCACTGCTCGTGGCCCCAGTTCTTCAACGAGAACGGCGGGTTGGCGATCACACAGTCGAACCTGGCCAACCGGCCGTGGTCGAAGTAGGCCGGGTCGCGGAGCGTGTCGCCGCGCTCGACGTGGAAGTCCTCCATACCGTGCAGCAGCAGGTTCATCCGGGCGATAGCGGAGGTGGTGAGCACCTTCTCCTGGCCGTACAGCCTTCCGAGCACGGTCTTCGGGTCACCGCCGCGGGCCTTGATGTGCTGGATGACCTCGATCAGCATGCCGCCGGTGCCACAGGCCGGGTCGTAGACCGTCTCCCCCTCCTGGGGGTCGAGGATCTTGACCAGTAGGGCGACCACCTCGCGCGGGGTGTAGTACTCGCCAGCCTTCTTGTTGGACTGGTCAGCGAACCGCTTGATCAGGTACTCGTACGCCTGCCCCAGCACGTCAGGAGCGGCTTGGGAGATCGAAAGGGTCTTGATCGAGAAGTGCTCGATCAGGTCAATCAGCTTGCTGTCCGGCAGCTTGTCCTTGTTGGTCCAGGTCGCGCCGCCGAAGATGCCGTACAGCGTGCCCTGGTTGGCCTGCTCGATACCGCGGAAGGCGGTTTTGAGGGCCTCACCGACGTTCTCGGTGCGCTCGCGTACGTCTGCCCAGTGGCAGCCATCAGGGATGGTGAACCGGTGGTTCTCCTCGAACGCCGCATACGTGTGGTCACCACCAGACTCGTCCAGCGCTCGGGCGTACTCCTCGTCGTACACATCGCTGATCCGCTTGAAGAACATCAACGGGAAGATGTACGCCTTGAAGTCCGCTTGATCGATGCTGCCCCGCAGCAGATCAGCCGCCTTCGCCAGATACGACTCCAGCTCCCCCAGCGTCAAAGGCATCGGAAGCTCCTGCTCCCCCACACCGACCGCACTCGACCCCACTCGATCACTGCTCGTTTCCATACTCTGCCTGGCTGGCTCGCCGTCCCGGCGACCACGTGTCGGAGCGTAGCGGGATCCGCCAGGGCTGTACTGAATACGCGTCAAACGTACGCTGCGGACTCTGCGCGGACCGCGAAGGCCGCCCAACCCACTCCACCGCAGGTCAGACGGCCTTTCGCCGAACGTATTAGACGTTGAAGCGGAACTCCACCACGTCCCCGTCCTGCATCACGTAGTCCTTGCCCTCCATGCGGGCCTTGCCCTTGGCGCGGGCCTCGGGGACCGAGCCTGTTTCGACCAGGTCCTCGAAGGAGACGATCTCCGCCTTGATGAAGCCCTTCTGGAAGTCGGTGTGGATGACACCGGCTGCCTCGGGGGCCGTGGCGCCCTTCTTGATCGTCCAGGCACGGGCTTCCTTCGGGCCTGCCGTGAGGTAGGTCTGCAGGCCCAGGGTGTCGAAGCCGACGCGGCCGAGGGTGGCCAGGCCGGGCTCCTCCTGGCCCATGGACTGGAGGAGTTCGAGGGCTTCGTCGTCGTCGAGCTCGATCAGCTCGGACTCGATCTTGGCGTTGAGGAAGATCGCCTCGGCGGGGGCGACCAGGGCGCGCTGCTCGTTCTTGAAGTCCTCGTCGACCAGCTCGTCCTCGTCGACGTTGAAGACGTAGAGGAAGGGCTTGGTGGTGAGGAGGTGCAGCTCGTGGAGGAGCCTGCCCCGCTCCGTACCTGCGGTGATGCCCGCGGAGAAAAGGGTCTCGCCGGATTCGAGGATCTTCTGCGCCTCCTCGACCGCGGCGAGGACCGCGACCTTGTCCTTCTGGAGACGGGATTCCTTCGTGAGGCGCGGGACGGCCTTCTCGACGGACTGGAGGTCGGCGAGGATCAGCTCGGTGTTGATCGTCTCGATGTCGTCCTTGGGCGAGACCTTGCCGTCGACATGGACGACGTTCTCGTCCTTGAAGGCGCGGATGACCTGGCAGATCGCATCGGACTCGCGGATGTTCGCGAGGAACTTGTTGCCCAGGCCCTCGCCCTCCGAAGCGCCACGGACGATGCCGGCGATGTCGACGAAGTCCACCGTCGCCGGGAGCACGCGCTGTGAGCTGAAGATCTCGGCCAGCTTGTCCAGGCGGGCGTCCGGGACGCCTACGACGCCCACGTTCGGCTCGATCGTGGCGAACGGGTAGTTGGCCGCCAGCACGTCGTTCTTGGTCAGGGCGTTGAACAGGGTCGACTTGCCGACATTCGGCAGACCGACGATTCCGATCGTGAGCGACACGTTGGCGACTTCCTGAGGAGTGGGAGGGGAGGTGAGGCGGTGGTGGAGCGGGCGGAGCTGCGTCAGGCCCGGTGGGCCGATTCTCCAGTTTACGGGCGAGGGCGACCGGGTAACCACGGGTCCGGTCGGGTACCGAATCGGTTCCCGTTCGGCCGTGTGGCATCGAACTCATCGCCAAGGTCACCCAAACCGCGTGTCCCACACCGGTTTACTCCTGCCCGGCAACCTACGTTGTCCCGGTGGAGCAGCACAGGACACGTCCCCCGCAGCGCAGGCAGTCTCGGCAGGCCCCGCTGTCCCCGCAGGGCACCATCGACGAAGCCGCCGCCGTCTACCGGGTGGTGGACGCGCAGCCGGACGACCGGTCCCGGCCCGTGCCGCCCGCCGTTCTCGCGCTGCGCAGGCTGCCGAATCCCCGGCTGACCGGCATCGGCGCGGGGCTGTTCGCGGCTGCCGTCATGTTCGTACTGGCGTGCCTCGACGAGTTGATCCTCGATGGTTCGTCGACCGTGTTCGGGGTGCTGTTCCTGCCGGTCAGCGCGCTGACCGCACTGTGGGTGCGGCCCGCGGACCTGGTGACCGCGCCCATCATCGTGCCGATCGCCTTCGCCATCGGTGTCATCCCGATCTCTGGCGGAACGGACGGCTTCGCCGGCCAGACCATGGCCCTTGTCACCGCGCTCGCCGTACACGCCGGGTGGCTGTACGGCGGCACGCTCATCGCCGGGCTCATCGCAACGGTACGGAAGGTCCGGCTGATGCGGCAGCGACAGCGCCAGCGCCGTGCGCTGCCCGCCTCGCAGTCCGCCCGGACCTCGCAGCCGCCCCGCCGCCCCCAGCCCTGACCGGGGGTGCGGGAGGCGACAGTGCGGGCCCGTCCCCGTACGGGCCCGTGCAGGACGGGCCCCCGGCGCCGCGTAGGCCCGCCCTCCCCCGCGCAAGCCCCCGCCCGGCAGCCCCCACGCCGTGTCCTTGCGGGCCGCCTACGACTCGTTCGCCGCGCCCCTCGCCGCCTTCGCCGCCATCGCGGCCCCCACGATGCCCGCGTTGTTCTGCAGCTCCGCCGGTACCATCTCGGCCCGTACATGCTCGATCAGCGGCAGGAACTTGTCCGCCTTGCGGCTGACCCCGCCGCCGATGATGAAGAGCTCGGGCGAGAACAGCATCTCCACATGGGTCAGGTACTTCTGCACCCGGTGCGCCCAGTGGTGCCAGCTCAGGTCCTCGTCCTCCTTGGCCTTGGTGGAGGCGTGCTTCTCCGCGTCGTGACCGTTCAGCAACAGGTGGCCCAGCTCCGTGTTGGGTACGAGCTTGCCGTCGGTGAAGAGGGCGCTGCCGATGCCCGTACCGAGCGTCAGGACGATCACCGTCCCCTTGCGGCCGCGCCCCGCGCCGAACGTCATCTCCGCGATCCCGGCGGCGTCGGCGTCGTTCAGGACGGTGACCGGGAGGCCGAGCCTGTCGCCGAGCAGTCCGCGGGCGTCCACGTCGATCCAGCTGTTGTCGACATTGGCCGCGGTGCGTGTGCAGCCGCTGGTGACGACGCCCGGGAAGGTGATGCCCACCGGACCCGACCAGTCGAAATGACCGACCACCTCCGCCACGCACCCGGCCACGTCCTTGGGCGTCGCCGGGTGCGGTGTGAGTACTTTGTGGCGCTCCTGCGCCAGGTCTCCGCGGTCCAGGTCCACGGGAGCACCCTTGATCCCGGATCCGCCGATGTCCACGCCGAAGATCTGCATGCGACCCACGGTACGGGCAGGCGGCCCGGCCCACTTCTCGGAACGCGAAGCCGCCGGCGCACGCCGTCGGCTTCGCGCCGTCACTCCTTCACGAGTGCCGCGGCCTCGGCGCGCAGGTCACGCCGGAGCTCCTTGGGCAGGGAGAAGGTGATGGACTCCTCGGCCGCCTTCACGATCTCGACGTCCTCGAAGCCGCGCTCCGAGAGCCAGGCCAGGACACCGTCGACCAGGACCTCGGGAACGGAGGCGCCCGAGGTGACGCCGACCGTGGAGACACCCTCCAGCCAGGTCTCGTCGATCTCGTCGGCGAAATCGACCAGATGGGCGTCGTTCGCACCGGCACCGAGGGCGACCTCGACCAGGCGGACGGAGTTGGAGGAGTTCTTGGAGCCGACGACGATCACGAGGTCGGCGTCCGCGCCCATCTGCTTCACGGCGATCTGCCGGTTCTGTGTGGCATAGCAGATGTCGTCGCTGGGCGGCGAGATCAGGAGCGGGAACTTCTCCTTGAGCGCGCCGACCGTCTCCATCGTCTCGTCGACGGAGAGTGTGGTCTGGGAGAGCCAGACGACCTTCGAGGGGTCGCGCACCTCGACGCCGGCGACGTCCTCGGGGCCGTCGACCAGCGTGATGTGTTCGGGGGCCTCGCCGGAGGTGCCGATGACTTCCTCGTGACCGTCGTGGCCGATCAGCAGGATGTCGAAGTCGTCCTGCGCGAAGCGGACGGCCTCCTTGTGGACCTTGGTGACCAGGGGGCAGGTCGCGTCGATCGTGGCGAGCTTCCGCTCGGCCGCCTCCTGGTGCACGGTCGGCGCGACGCCGTGTGCGGAGAACATCACGATCGAGCCCTCGGGGACCTCCGCCGTCTCCTCGACGAAGATCGCGCCCTTCTTCTCCAGGGTCTGTACGACGTACTTGTTGTGGACGATCTCGTGGCGCACGTACACCGGGGAGCCGTACTGCTCCAGGGCTTTCTCCACAGCGATCACGGCACGGTCCACGCCCGCGCAGTAGCCACGGGGAGCGGCGAGCAGGACGCGGCGGGGTGTCGTAGCAGTCATGCGCCCATCGTAAGGCCGAGTCGAACGCGCGGAAGATCGGCAGGGTCGCGAGACTGATGCGTACGCGACCGACGGAGGGCTCATGGCGGGGACCGGCAGCGGCGGGCTCGGTGGCACGGAGGCGCAGGGGCCGCATCAGGAGGAGAGTCCGCATCGGGCGAAGGGCAGGCTGCACCGGACGCTCGGTTTCCGGGATCTGGTGGTCTACGGGCTCCTCTTCATCGCTCCGATGGCGCCCGTCGGCGTGTTCGGCACACTCGACGCGAAATCGAACGGTGCGGTCGCGCTGGTCTACGTCGCGGCGACGGTCGTGATGGCGTTCACCGCCTTCAGCTACGCCCAGATGGTCCGGGTGGCGCCGCTGGCGGGCTCGGTGTTCGCGTACGCCCGCAAGGGGCTCGGGGAAGGGCCGGGATTCATCGCCGGGTGGATGGCGATGCTCGACTACCTGCTGATCCCCGCCGTCGCCTACCTCTTCTCCGGAATCGCGCTGAACGCGCTCGTGCCGTCGGTGTCGCGGTGGGTGTGGACGGCACTCGCGGTCGTCATCACCACGCTCCTCAACCTCTGGGGTGTGCGGACCGCCGCCCGGGTCGGCTTCGCGGTCCTCGTGATGGAGATCGTGGTGCTGCTGGTGTTCCTGGTGTCGGCGGTGGTGGTTCTCGTACAGGACGGGGCGCAGCGCGGCTGGCTGACCCCGCTCACCGGTGACCGGGGATTCTCCGCGTCCGCGGTGCTGGGGGCGGTGTCGGTGGCCGTGCTGTCGTACCTGGGCTTCGACGCGATCGCCTCGTTCGCCGAGGAGGTGACGGGAGGCTCGGCGAAGGTGGCGCGGGCGGTGCTGTTCTGTCTGGTGCTCGCGGGCGTGCTGTTCGTGGCGCAGGGGTATCTGGCGGCGTTGCTGGAGCCGATGACGTCGGCGGAGCTGGCTGCCGATCCGGCCGCGCAGGGGTCGGCGTTCTACGACACGGTGGACGTCGCGGTCGGGTCCTGGCTGCACGATCTGGTGGCGGTCAGCAAGGCGATCGGGGCGGCCTTCGCGGCGCTGGCCGGGCAGGCGGCGGCCGGGCGGCTGGTGTTCGCGATGGCCAGGGAGCGGCGGCTGCCCTCGCCGCTGTCCAGGGTCGACCCGCGGTCCGGGGTGCCCCGCCTCGCGGTCCTGCTGGCCGCGACGGTGACGCTGGTGGCGGCGGTGTGGGCGGCCCGGCGCGCCGACGGCCTGGACCGTCTGGTGTCGGTCGTGGACATCGGCGCGCTGACGGCGTTCGTGCTGCTGCACGCGTCGGTGGTCGGGTGGTTCGCCGTACGCCGGAGGGAGGGGCCGCCCAGCTGGTGGCGGCATGTGCTGGTGCCGGTGGTGGGTGCGGGGGTGTTGATCGCGGTGATCGTGGAGGCGACCGCGAGCGCTCAGGTGGTGGGGGTCTGCTGGCTGGGGGTGGGGTTGGTGGTGCTGGCGTTGCAGTGGGGGCGTCGCGCGGTCTGAGAGAGCGGAGAGGCACGGGCCGAGGGGGGAGGGGCGGAGGCCAGGGACGCGGAGACACGGTCTGTCCGGCGGAAAGGACGGGGGCGGGGGGCGCGCGGTGGGCGGCGCGCGGTGGGGCGATCTCGGCGGCGGGGGGTGGCGCCTGGTCGGGCGGCGCGCGGTGGGCGGCGCGCGGTGGGGCGATCTCGGCGGCGGGGCGTAACGGTCGCCGCGGGCCGCCGGATTGTCGGTGGCGGCGGATACGCTCGCTCGCATGGCTCTCCAAACGTCCCCGGAAGCTCCCCTGCCCGTCGGCGATGTGTCGCGCCTCATCGGCGGGTGGATCGACCGGCTCGGTGCCGTCTGGGTCGAGGGGCAGATCACGCAGTTGTCGCGGCGGCCGGGCGCCGGCGTGGTGTTTCTGACGCTGCGCGACCCCTCGCAGGACATCTCGGTGAGCGTGACGTGCTTCCGCCAGGTCTTCGACCGGATCGCGGATGTGGTGACGGAGGGGGCGCGGGTCGTCGTCCTCGCCAAGCCCGAGTGGTACGCGCCGCGCGGTCAGCTGTCCCTGCGGGCCACGGAGATACGGCCGGTCGGCATCGGAGAGTTGCTGGTCCGCCTTGAGCAGCTGAAGAAGTCGCTGGCCTCGGAGGGGCTCTTCGCACTCGACCGCAAGAAGCCGCTGCCGTTCCTGCCGCAGCTGATCGGACTGGTCTGCGGCCGGGCCTCGGCGGCCGAGCGCGACGTCCTGGAGAACGCGCGGCGACGGTGGCCCGCGGTGCGGTTCGAGGTGCGCAATGCGGCCGTGCAGGGGGTGCACGCGGTGAATCAGGTCGTCCAGGCCGTGAAGGAGCTGGACGACCTCCCGGATGTCGACGTGATCGTCGTGGCGCGCGGTGGCGGCAGTGTGGAGGACCTGCTGCCGTTCTCGGACGAGCAGCTCATCCGCACGGTGGCCGCGTGCCGTACACCCGTGGTGTCGGCGATCGGCCATGAGCCGGACTCGCCACTGCTCGACCTGGTCGCGGACCTGCGCGCCTCCACGCCGACGGACGCCGCGAAGAAGGTCGTGCCCGATGTGGGCGAGGAGCTGGACCGGGTGCAGCTCCTGCGGGACCGTGCGCTGCGGACGGTACGGGGGCTGCTGGACCGGGAGGAGCGGGGACTGGCGCATGCGCTGGGCCGGCCCGCGATGGAACGTCCCCAGCGCATGGTGGACGAGCGGGCGGCCGAGATCGACGCGCTGATCGGCCGGGGCCGCCGCGTGCTGGGGCATCTGCTGGACCGGGCGGACTCGGAGCTCGCGCACACCCGGGCGCGCGTGGTCGCGCTGTCGCCCGCGGCGACGCTGGAGCGCGGGTACGCGGTGCTCCAGCGGGCGGACGGCCATGTGGTGCGGGCTCCGGCCGACGCGGGGGCGCCGGGCGACGTGCTTCGGGCGCGGGTCTCGGGGGGCGAGTTCGCGGTGCGGGTCGGTGACTGAGCGAGCGGGCGCCGACGACCGGATGAGCGGGCGGGGGCGTGAGCGCCGGTGGTCCGGCGCGAGGGCGCCCGAGCCGCCGAGGCGGCTCGATGGCGATGACAGACGAGGCAACAGGCTCCTGATGAGCCGGAACGTAGGGTGGGGCGCATGACGGACGACGGGACCACGACGGCCGGTGCCGCGGGCACGCTCGGATACGAGCAGGCCCGTGACGAGCTGATCGAGGTGGTGCGCCGCCTGGAAGCGGGCGGTACGACGCTGGAGGAGTCCCTCGCGCTGTGGGAGCGGGGCGAGGAGCTGGCCAAGGTGTGCCGACACTGGCTGGAAGGGGCGCGCGCCCGACTGGACGCGGCCCTGGCGGGACCGGCTGGCCCTCAGGAGAGCGGTGACGGTACGGCGGCCGAGCACGAGTGACGCCTCCCCGGCCCTCTGCCCGTGGCCGACGCGAGAGGTCTGTGGCTGTGGTGCGAGGCTGTGGCACGGAGACTGCGGCGCGGAGGCTGTGGCACGGAGGCTGTGAGGCGAGAAGTCTGCGCTGTGGAACGGATCACCCAAGTCCGGTTTTAGTTGAACATTAACCTACCTCTCCGTTACCGTGGTCGGCGTTGCTCGATCCCGTGTGCCGGAAGGTAGACCGTACGATGTCCCTCGCTCTTGATCCCACCGCCCAGGACCTCCTTTTCCGCGAGGCCCGTACCGCCAACACCTTCTCCGACGAGCCGGTGACCGATGACCAGGTCCAGGCGATCTACGACCTGGTCAAGTACGGCCCGACCGCGTTCAACCAGTCGCCGCTGCGCGTCGTCCTGGTCCGCTCCGAGGAAGCCCGCGCGCGCCTCGTCCAGCACATGGCCGAGGGCAACCAGCCGAAGACCTCGACCGCCCCGCTGGTCGCCATCCTGGCCGCCGACAACGAGTTCCACGAGGAGCTCCCGGCCCTGCTGCCGCACTTCCCGCAGGCCAAGGACGCGTTCTTCTCCGAGCGCCCGGTCCGCGAGTCGTCCGCCACCCTCAACGCCGCCCTGCAGGCCGCGTACTTCATCATCGGCGTCCGCGCCGCCGGCCTGGCCGCGGGCCCGATGACCGGTCTCGACGCCGCGGGCATCGAGAAGGAGTTCCTCGACGCCGACCACAAGGTGCTGATGGTCGTCAACATCGGCAAGCCGGGCGAGGACGCCTGGTTCCCGCGTCTGCCGCGCCTCTCCTACGACGAGGTCGTCACGACCGTCTGATCCTCGCCGCACCTGCACGAAGGGCCCCGGAGCGCGCAGACCGCGCTCCGGGGCCCTTCGTGTATGCCACACGATGCCGCGTACACCCCTCGGGCACCCCTCGGGGCGGGCTCAGGACCACGTACACGCGACCGCCACCGCGGCCGGGCTCAGGGCAACGCGAGTGCGCCCCGCACCGCGGCCGGGCTCAGGACGACGTGAGCGCTGCCGCCATCTCGGCCAGCCGCTCCGGCGAGGCGGATCCCGTGACCACCGTGGTCGCGCCCTCGTCCCGGCGCACCAGGGCGTTGTACTTGTCACCCTCCCAGCGCTGCCACGCCTCGCCGGCGACCTGCTGCGTACGCCCGGTGTTCTTGGCGTCCTGGCTCACCTCGGTCACGTACTTCTCCGCCGGGGACGTGGACTGCTCCACAGCGACGTACTTGCCCTCGGGATCGAGGAAACCCAGGTGCCAGCTGTCGCCGACCTTGGAGTCGTAGCTGACCGAGGTCGGCTTCCACTTCTCGGTCAGTCCGTCCGGGGCAGCCACCGGGTACGGTGCCGCGCGCCGCGCGGTCAGGAGCTCCACCCGGTAGTCGACCGCTTTGACCGGGTTGGCGTTCTCGTCGTGCGGAACGAAGATGTAAACGACGCCTGCCGCGGCGGAGATCACCGCCATCGACAGGAACATGTCCCGCACCGTCTGCTTGCCTCGCTTGCTAGCCACAGGTCCATCGTCGCATTGGGCCCGATCGGCCCGACTACGGGGCAGCCCGCTCAAAAGTGACCCGGTCTGCTCATATTATCGACCTGACGATAGAGTCACAGCACCCTCTTCCGGTCGTCGTCGTACAGAAAGGTGCGCTCCGATGTCCGAACATCATCTGCCGTCTCAGCTTGAGGTCTCTCCTGAGGCCCCCGACCGCAACCTCGCCCTGGAGCTGGTCCGGGTCACCGAGGCCGCCGCCATGGCGGCGGGGCGATGGGTCGGGCGCGGCGACAAGATCGGCGCCGACGGCGCCGCCGTGAAGGCCATGCGGACCCTCGTCTCCACCGTCTCGATGAACGGCGTCGTCGTCATCGGCGAGGGGGAGAAGGACGAGGCCCCCATGCTGTTCAACGGCGAGCGCGTCGGCGACGGCACCGGCCCCGAGGTCGACATCGCCGTGGACCCGATCGACGGTACGACCCTGAACGCCAAGGGCATGCCGAACGCGATCGCCGTACTGGCCGCCGCCGACCGCGGCGCCATGTTCGACCCGTCCGCGGTCTTCTACATGGACAAGCTGGTCACCGGCCCCGAGGCAGCCGACTTCGTCGACATCAACGCGCCCGTCGCGGTGAACATCCGCCGCGTCGCGAAGGCGAAGAACTCCGCCCCCGAGGACGTCACCGTCGTCGTCCTCGACCGCCCCCGCCACGACGGCATCGTCAAGGAGATCCGGGAGGCCGGCGCCCGGATCAAGTTCATCTCCGACGGCGACGTCGCGGGCTCGATCATGGCCGCCCGCGAGGGAACCGGTGTCGACCTTCTGATGGGGATCGGCGGCACTCCCGAGGGCATCATCTCGGCCTGCGCCATAAAGTGCCTCGGCGGTGTGATCCAGGGCAAGCTCTGGCCGAAGGACGAGGCCGAGCGGCAGCGCGCGCTGGATGCGGGGCACGACCTGGACCGGATCCTGTCCACCGACGACCTGGTCAGCGGCGACAACGTGTTCTTCGTCGCGACCGGCATCACGGACGGTGAGCTGATGCGCGGCGTGCGGTACCGCGCGGAGACGGCGACCACCGAGTCGATCGTCATGCGGTCCAAGTCCGGCACCATCCGGAAGATCGACTCGACCCACCGGCTGTCGAAGCTGCGCGCCTACAGCGCGATCGACTTCGACCGCGCGAAGTAGACCCCCGTCCCCATTCGGGTGCAGGACACGAAGAGGCGCCCCCCATGTGCGGTGGGGGCGCCTCTTCGCGTGCCGCGTCCGGCGCCTCTTGACGTCCCGCGCCCATGAACCCGCGCCTGCGCATGGGCAGGTTCGCCCACGCACGGAACGCACGCACGCACGCACGCACCGGAACATACGGAACGCGCCCGCCGGACCGCACGCACGGAACGCCCGCACTGACCGCGTGCAGGAACGGGCACACACGGATGTGCACGCGCGGATGTGCACACACGGATGTGCACGCACGCGGATATGCACGCACGCGGATGCGCACGCGCTGGTTCAGGCTCCGGCGCCCCGTGGGGTCGGTCAGCCCGCCGCGGCTATGCGGTCCGTCGCGGCGGAGGACGCGGACGATGCCTTGAGCTCCACCTCGCGCCGTCTGCGACGGGCGAGCACCACGCGGCGTTCGGCGGCGGTGAGGCCGCCCCACACCCCGTACGGCTCCGGCTGTATGAGCGCGTGTTCCTGGCATTCGACCATGACCGGACAGCGCGCGCAGACGCGCTTCGCTGACTCCTCGCGCGCGAGTCTGGCCGCGGTCGGCTCCTTCGACGGGGCGAAGAACAGCCCGGCCTCATCCCGGCGGCACACCGCCTCCGAGTGCCAGGGGCCGGCCTGGTCCTCCCGCGCAGGGGTGCGCTGGGAAGGGACTGCGGCGACCTGCAGGGGCTGATGCGGCAGTTGCAGCACGGTCTACTCCTGACGACGGCTTCGCGAGCGAGAGACGATGCAGCATTCCCTACCCGCTGTGCGCACGCCTATGCACTGAGTGGCCCGTGATCCGCGCTGCGGAATTGCGGCCGGTCAGGAATTTGGCTTGTTCCCCAAGCAGTTCGGAGCACTTCGGAGGAGTTCGGTGAAGTTCGGAGATGTTCGGTGAAGTACCGGGCAGATCCGGTCGGTTCCGGCAGTTCGGGAACTCGGGCAACTCGGGCGACTCGGAAGTGTTCGCGGGGCCGTGCACCTCGCCGTGCCCGGTCTCGCCCTAACCGAAGTATTTGCGCAGCCGGTCCTGAAGATCCGCGATGAACTTCCCGCGCTTGGGCTTCGCCTCCACGCTTCCGAACACCGAATATCCGTTGACGACGACCACCGGCGCTTCGGGATCCGCGGATTCCAGCGTGACCACTTCGAAATTACCGAAGACACCCGTGCCGCTGCCGCGCAGCGAGATGTTCTCGGGAACCCTGATGTCGACACTCCCGAAGACGGATGTCGCGTTGATCACCGTGAGCCTCTGGCCGAAAAGCGCCTCGGTCAGATCGATCTCCACGCTCCCGAAGAGCGCGAAGGCGTTCGTGCGGCCACCGACCCGCCAACGGCCCCTGCGGGTGGAGCCGCTGAAGATCGCCACCAGGTTCTCGGCGGGGCCTGCGGGGCCCTCGTGGACGGGGTCGCCCGGCCCGGCGGCCGGACGGGAAGCACCCGAGGCGGCGGGCAGATCGCGTACCAGCGGCTCCAGTTCACCCATGGTCTTGGCGCGATAGACGGCGTCGACCCGCTCGGCGTGCTCCTCGGCGGTGAGCCGGCCCTCGGCCATGGCCTCGCGCAGGATGTCCGCGATCCGGTCACGGTCCGCGTCGGAGGCCCGGATACCGCCCGGCTCCGCCGGAACCACGGGCTGCTGGGGGTGCTTTTGGAGGTCCACCGAACCAGCGTACCCAAACGCGATAGATCGCGACTAGCCCTCGCCAAGCCTCGCCGTGTCGTCCTCGTGAACACACCGACTCATGAGCACGCCGAACTGAGCCTTACCTCACAGCTTTGCCGGACGTGCGGCGTTCTACCCTGGTGGGTGCGCTGCCCAAGGGAGGTCAGCCACCGTCTGCCGAGTGAGGAATGGCCGTAATGCCAGAGTTTGCGTACTCCGATCTGCTCCCCCTGGGCGAGGACACCACGCCGTACCGCCTGGTGACCTCCGAGGGTGTCTCCACCTTCGAGGCCGACGGTCGTACGTTCCTCAAGGTCGCCCCCGAGGCACTGCGCACGCTGGCCGCCGAAGCCATGCACGACATCTCGCACTACCTGCGCCCCGCCCACCTGTCGCAGCTGCGGCGGATCGTGGACGACCCCGAGGCGTCGTCCAACGACAAGTTCGTCGCGCTCGACCTGCTGAAGAACGCGAACATCGCGGCCGCGGGCGTACTGCCGATGTGCCAGGACACCGGCACCGCGATCGTCATGGGCAAGCGCGGACAGAACGTACTCACCGAGGGCGGTGACGAAGAGGCCCTGTCGCACGGCATCTTCGACGCGTACACCAAGCTCAACCTCCGCTATTCGCAGATGGCTCCGCTCACCATGTGGGAGGAGAAGAACACGGGCTCGAACCTGCCCGCGCAGGTCGAGCTGTACGCCACCGACGGCGGCGCGTACAAATTCCTCTTCATGGCGAAGGGCGGCGGCTCGGCCAACAAGTCGTTCCTCTTCCAGGAGACGAAGGCCGTGCTGAACGAGACCTCCATGATGAAGTTCCTGGAGGAGAAGATCCGTTCGCTGGGTACGGCCGCCTGCCCGCCGTACCACCTGGCGATCGTCGTCGGCGGTACGTCGGCCGAGTTCGCGCTGAAGACCGCGAAGTACGCCTCCGCGCACTACCTGGACGAGCTGCCCGCCGAGGGTTCCCCCACCGGTCACGGCTTCCGCGACAAGGAGCTGGAGGAGAAGGTCTTCGAGCTGACGCAGAAGATCGGCATCGGCGCCCAGTTCGGCGGCAAGTACTTCTGCCACGACGTGCGCGTCGTCCGCCTCCCCCGCCACGGTGCCTCACTGCCCGTCGCGATCGCCGTGTCCTGCTCGGCGGACCGCCAGGCCACCGCGAAGATCACCGCCGAGGGCGTCTTCCTGGAGCAGCTGGAGAAGGACCCGGCCCGCTTCCTGCCGGACACCACGGACGAGCACCTCGACGAGGCGGGTGACGTCGTGAAGATCGACCTCAACCGGCCGATGGACGAGATCCTCAGCGAGCTGACCAGGTACCCGGTCAAGACCCGGCTCTCGCTGACCGGCCCGCTGGTCGTGGCCCGCGACATCGCGCACGCCAAGATCAAGGAGCGGCTGGACGCGGGCGAGGAGATGCCGCAGTACCTGAAGGACCACCCGGTCTACTACGCGGGCCCGGCGAAGACGCCCGAGGGGTACGCCTCCGGTTCCTTCGGTCCCACGACGGCCGGCCGTATGGACAGTTACGTCGCGCAGTTCCAGGCCGCGGGCGGCTCCAAGGTGATGCTCGCCAAGGGCAATCGGTCCAAGCAGGTCACCGACGCGTGCGACACGCACGGCGGTTTCTACCTCGGCTCGATCGGCGGTCCGGCGGCGCGCCTCGCGCAGGACTGCATCAAGAAGGTCGAGGTCGTCGAGTACGAGGAGCTCGGCATGGAAGCGGTGTGGAAGATCGAGGTCGAGGACTTCCCGGCGTTCGTCGTCGTCGACGACAAGGGCAACGACTTCTTCACCGAGCCCGCCCCGGCACCCACGTTCACCAGCATTCCGGTACGGGGTCCGGGCCTCGCCTGACGCGTTGAGACGACCCGGTGACACGGGCCGTGGGGGCTTTCCGGCCAGGCGCTTGCGGCCGGTGGGCCCCCACGGGCCGTTCTCGCTCCGCCGCTTCCCGTCCCGCCCCGTCCCTGCCCCGCCGTTCCCACTCCGCCGCTTACCGGCGGGGCGCATACCGGCCGTTCGCATACCGGCGGGCCGCATACCGGCGGGCTGCTTCCCGCCCCGCCGGACTGCTCACTTCGCCGGGCTGCTCACTCCTCCAGCAGACCCGACGTCGCGACCAGATAGCCGAGTTGGGCCCGGCTGTTGCTGCCCAGTTGCTCGGAGACCCTGCGCACGTGTTCGGCGACGCTGCGGCGGCTCATCCCCAGCCGGCGGGCGATCGAGTCGTCCGTCTCGCCGCCGACGACCGCCCGCAGGATGGTCCGTTGCAGGTCCGAGGTGACGACCGGGGTGCGCAGCGGTACGCGTTCCGGGCGCACCGGCACCGAGCGGACCCACGCCTCGTCGAAGTGACGGACCAGGAAGCGGACCAGGGACGGGTGCTGGACGCGCAGGGCGCTGTACGGCTCGTCGGAGTACGGGACGAACGCGAGGTTCCGGTCGAAGATGATGATCCGGTCGACGATCTCGGGCAGCGTTCTGACCTCGGCGCCCTCGGTGGTCACCCGCTCGATGTAGGCGAGCGTCGTACGGTCCGAGCGGACGGTGTGCTGATAGATCGTCCGCTGCCGGATGCCCCGGCGCAGATTGCGCAGGTCCCGGGGGAGCGACTCCTCCAGCGCGTAGGCAGGACGGCCGCCCCCGGGGTGGGCGGTGCGGACCTCCTCCCGGCATCCCGCGACGCCCGCGTCGAGCGCCTTTCCGATGACGGCGGCGCCGTGGAGCCGGGTGAGGGCGGACTGTTCGAGCCGGTGCACATCGGCGTACAGGCCGTCGAACACGGCCAGCGCGGCACGGGCCGAGCGCAGCGCGCGGCGTTCGCGGGCGATCGTCTCCTCGATGGGGCCGAGCGCGTCGAAGGAGGCGGTCTCGGGCGGTACGGGGATCAGGTACCCCGGTGAGTCGCGGTCCTCCACCATCAGGCGCAGTGTGCTCAGGCAGCGGGGCACGTCGCCCGCCGGAAGACTTCCCTCGGTGAGCGCACGCCGGTAGGCCGCGAGGGCCGTGTCGCAGGTGCTGTCCGGTGACGATTCGCGGCAATCACACGCCCGTGGGCCGGAATGATCGTCCTTCACAAGCATGCAGATTACATTCCTGCAATCCGGAGACCATGGGCGACCGGAGCCGCTCGGTGAGTATGGGCCGATGACGCAGGACATCGAACAGGCGGACGACCGACCGGCCCCGGCATCGGACGTCGATCCGGCCGACGCGGCGCGCGGAGAACGCCGATATCGATTCCTCGTCGCCGGATACAGCCTCTCTTCGTACGGCACCTTCCTGAATATGGTGGCGCTCAATCTGTTCGTCTACGAGACGACCGGCCGCGCGCTCGCCATGGGCCTGTTCATGGCCGTGCGACTGGGATCCGGATTTCTCGCCGGGCTGGCCTCCGGTGGCCTCCTTTCCCGTTTCACGGCCAAGAGCCTCATGCTGTGGACGAATGTGGCGCAGGCGGCGGTGATGCTGCTGCTGGTCCTGGCGCCGGAGGGATTGCGGACGGCCGCACTGATGGCGGTTTCCGTGGTGGTCGGCGGCTGCGGAACGATTTTCATGGTGTCGCTGCGCAGCTCCATTCCCGAGATGGTCGGCGACGAGCGGCGGTCCTGGGCCAACTCCCTGTCCATCACGGGTCGTTCTCTGGCGATGGTGGCCGGCTTCGCCTCGGCGGGCGTGGTGGTCTCGCTGGTCGGCTACACCGCCGCGTTCGTGGTGGACATGGCCACGTTCGCGGTCTGTTCCGTGACGGTGGCCCTGCTGCCGATCGCGGGCGGGGGCGGAGACGGGAAGAAGGGTGCCGGGCCGGAACCGGAGGACGATTCCGACGGCCGTGAGCAGCGACCGGACGGCGAGCAGGACGGAAAGCAGGACGGGAAGCCGGAAGGCACGCAGGAAGGCAGGCCGGACGGAAAGCCGGACCGCGAGCGAAGCGGCGTGCCGGACGGCAAGCGGGACGGGAGGAGCGGGGCGGGCCGATGGCGGATGCCCCGCACGTTCCTCGCGTCGGCCGCGGCGCCCGGACTCGGTCTGATGGTGGTGCTGCGCGGTGTGGACGCCTTCGGTTCGTCCTCCCACAACGCCGCGCTGCCGGTCTACTCCGCAGGGCTCGACACCTCGCACCCCGCCGTCTTCGTCAGCGCCTTCTGGTGTCTGTGGGCCCTGGGAAACGTCGTCGCGCAGCAACTGATCCAGCGGTACATCAACCGCACCGGGCGGTCGGTGGGCGCGGCGGGGTTCGGGTACGGCACGTGTGTGATGTCCGGGGCGTTCATCCTGGCGTTCGCCGGGTTCCCGTCGGCCGCGACCGCCGTGATCGCGCTGGTCGCGGGGGCGGCCGACGGGCTCACCGAGGTCTCGTACACCTCGCATCTGCAGACGCTCCCCGCCGAACTGCGCGGCCACGCGTTCGGACTTTCCGCGACCGTGGAGAACCTCGGGTTCGGCATCGGCATGATCCTGGTCGCCGCGGCGCTCGACAGCCTCAGTCCGCTGACCGTCGTCGCCTGGTCGCACGGGGTGCCCATCGTGCTCGCGGCGGTGTTCCTGATCAGGGTGTCGGGCCCGCGGAGGCGGCGCCCCCCTTCCGCGGCCCACCCCGGCGGTGAGCGCGGTGGGCGGGTGCGGTGAGGGTTCGTATACGACGAGATTCAGCCAATTTCGAGGCGCACCCTTGGGGGGCCGACGGGCGCGGGCGGTGGGCGGGAACCCGGCGCTGCGGGTCCGTCTCCCCCGCGGCGCGTTACCGGACAGCCCGGGCACGGCCTCCCTCGCGCCCCGGGCCGCCGCGGGCCCGGGCACCGGGCCGGGCGCCACGGCACCGCCGCTTTCACGCAGCGGGCCGCGCCGCGGACTTGCGCCGTGCCGGGCCGCTGCGGTGGGTTGTCGGACGTTCCCCAAGTGCTCCGCCGACCCGGAGCGTCAAGAAGCAGTCCTGGGCAACCAGGAGACAGCCCCCGCGCCCCCGAAAGCAGTCCCGAGGAACCCGGAGACAGTCCGGGGAGCACGCCGGACCGCTCCTGGGGACCGGACAACAGCCCGGACAACAGCCGCCGCCCTCACCACACGTCGAACACCGCACCGCACCGCCTCCAGCGGCCCGGCTCGGGTTCGCCCACCCTCACTCTCACCGTCGAACACCGGAAAGGCGGACGCCGTATGACGCCGCTTCCCCACCGCAGCCACGCCGACGACCTGCTGTCCTTCATCAGGGCCAGCCCCTCCCCGTACCACGCGGTGGCGAGCGCCGCCCAGCGCCTGGAGAAGGCCGGCTTCCGTGAACTGCGCGACACGGACGACTGGACAGGCACGACCGGCGGGAGCTTCGTCGCCCGCGGCGGCGCCCTCATCGCCTGGTACGCCCCCGAGGGTGCCCCCGCGCACACCCCCTTCCGGATCCTCGGCACCCACACGGACTCCCCGAACCTGAGGGTCAAACCCGTCCCCGACACCGGGTCGGCCGGCTGGCGGCAGGTCGCCGTGGAGATCTACGGCGGGGTGCCGCTGAACACCTGGCTCGACCGCGATCTGGGCATCTCGGGGCGGCTCGCCCTGCGCGGCACCGGCACACGGGTCGAGACCCGGCTCGTCCAGATCGACGAACCGCTGCTGCGGGTACCGCAGTTGGCCATCCACCTGGACCGCACGGTCAACGAGGCTCTCGCCCTCGACCGGCAGCGCCACATCGCCCCGCTGTGGGCGCTCGGAGCTCCCGAGGAGGGAGCGCTGCTGCGCCGGGTCGCGGCGGCCGCGGGGGTGGACCGCGACGAGGTCCTCGGCTGGGACCTGATGCTCCACGACATCCAGCCGCCCGGATATCTCGGCGCCGACCGGGAGTTCGTGGTGTCCGCGCGGCTGGACAACCTGGTGTCGGTGCACGCGGGTGTCACGGCACTGGCCGCCGCGGCGACCGCGGCCGACGCCCCCTCGTACATCCCCGTCCTGGCGGCCTTCGACCACGAGGAGGTCGGCAGCGGCTCGGAAACGGGTGCGCAGAGCCCCCTCCTGGAGCGGGTCCTCGGCCGTTCGGTGGCCGCGCGCGGCGGCAGCTCCGAGGACTGGTCCCGCG
Organism: Streptomyces sp. NPDC058051; assembly: GCF_042885475.1. NCBI lineage: Bacteria > Bacillati > Actinomycetota > Actinomycetes > Kitasatosporales > Streptomycetaceae > Streptomyces > Streptomyces sp. NPDC058051. The sequence continues at coordinate 212,249 of NZ_JBHVRW010000012.1, read as the reverse complement.
CCCTGTCCGGCGCCTTCTGCGTCTCCGCCGACATGACCCACGCGGTGCACCCCAACTATGCGGAACGGCACGATCCGGGCCACCACCCGCTCCCCAACGGCGGCCCCACGATCAAGGTCAACGTCAATCAGCGGTACGCCACCGACAGCACCGGCACCGCGGTGTTCGCGGCGGCGTGCGAGCGGGCGGGTGCGCCGTGGCAGTCGTTCGTCTCCAACAACGCGATGCCGTGCGGCACGTCGATCGGTCCGCTCACCGCGGCCCGGCTCGGTGTCCCGACGGTCGACGTGGGGGTGCCGGGGCTGTCCATGCACTCGTCGCGCGAACTGTGCGGGGCCGCCGACCCCGGCCATCTGGCCGCCGTCCTGGGCGCGTTCGTGACGTCCGGCTGACAGGACCGGCCCACCGGCGGGAAACGGGACGGACTGGACGGAACGGGTCCGGTCCGCCGGCCGGAAGCGGGAGGGACGGGTCCGGTCCGCCGGCCGGAAGCGGGAGGGGGAAGCGGAACGGCCGAGGCCATCCCGCCCCTGCCCCCTCATCCACCCCCTCCCCCTCCCCATGGGCCGGAGTTACGCGAACCGCTGCTTCGCGCTGCCGTCGCAGCTCTGCAGCCTCAGCGGGTCCTTGGCCGCCGCGAGGGTCAGGCACAGCCCGGTCGAGGCCGCCGGCCGCAGCGTGCCCGACTGCTCGACGAACCGCTGGTTGGCCGCGCCCGAGCAGTTCCACAGGATGAGCGCGGCGCCCGCCTTGTAGTCGGCGCCCGGCACGTCGAGGCACCGGTCGTGACTCAGTTCCGTACGGATGCTCTTCGTGCCGGGGTCGTGCCACCAGCCCTGGTTGCGGCCGCCGTGGCAGTCCCAGCCGGTGACCTCGGTGTCGTTACGGGTCACCGAGGCGGGGACGTCCACGCAGGTGCCCGTGGCCTCGTTCTTCAGGGGCGTGAAGACGTCGTCCCACGCGGCGGTCTGAAGAACCGGCTGCCCCGTGCTCGCCGGGTCGGCGCAGCTCGCCTCGCGCAGGGACGAGTTGTAGATCTGGGTCAGGCAGGAGGCGAAGGCCGCGTGGCCGCGCGCGTTGGGGTGGAAGGACTGCCGGACGGAGTTGGAGTCCGGCGGGAAGTGCGAGAGGTCGATGTAGAGCCCGCGGGCCCAGGTGTTCTCGCTGCAGACCTCGTGGCCGTGGAAGAGCCGGGAGTTGTCGAGGTAGACGGCTCCGGTGTCGGCCCTGCGCATGCCGCGCTCGAAGGCGGGAACCGCGACGTTGCGGCCCCAGGCGGCGTCGGAGTCGTATCCGGCGCAGCCCCCGGGAAGCTTGCCCGGGAAATCCGGGTTGTCGTAGAAGTCCGGGCCGATCGGGCTCGGGTAGCCCATGACCACGAGCTTGTAGTCGCCGGTGCCGTACCCGGCGTCGGACATGACGGTCCGCAGGTCGCGCACCGTCTTCTCGACCTTGGGGACGAGTCCGTCGACGCGCGCCTGCCAGCCGCCCTCGTACTTCGGCTGGCACGCGCCCTGAAGGAGGACCCAGCGCTCGACGCAGTCCGTCATGACCGGGCCGAACTGGAGGTCGTCATTGGCACCGGCGACCAGCACGATCATCTTGATGCGGGTGTTGCGGGCCTTGATGGCGAGGTTGTCGCTCTGCACCAATTCGTCGGCGTACTGCTTCGACCCGCCGATCACGATGTTGCCGGTGTACGCGCCCGAGCAGGAGACGTTGTACGTGACGTCGGCCGGGATCCCGGTGCGGTGGATCGCGGAGTCGGGAGAGCGGTGGCACCAGTTGTCGGGGCCGTCGGTGCCCGCCTCGTACGTGCCGACACCCTCGCCGGAGATCTCGCTGTCGCCGAGCGAGATCAGCCCGGTCTTGCGGTCGGCGAGCGGGCGCTCGGCCGGGTCGCCGTACAGCTGGGTGGCTTCGGCGGCGCGGATGGCCTCCAGCTCGGGCGCCAGGGGCGCGGATGCGGTAGTGGTGGTACCGGCGCGGTCCGCCGCTCCCGCCGGTCCTGCGGCGGCGACCGTACCGCCCCACGCCGCCGCCATGGCCGCGACGGCCGCGACCGTACAGCGAAGTCTGTGCCTGGTGCGCCTCATTGCGCCTCCCCGGGTTGCTGCACGGGGGTACGGGGTCGTCCCCCGGGAAATGCAGCACCCCGGTATTTACTGGCCGGTAGACGACTTGGGAATACACAGAACAAGACAAGTGCTCAACTTTTTCAGGAGGTTGCCCCCATGAACGACGCACAGTCCCCCGCGCAGAACCCCGCGGGCGGTACGGATTTCCGCATCGAGCACGATTCGATGGGCGAGGTGAGGGTGCCCGCAGGCGCCAGGTGGCGGGCCCAGACCCAGCGCGCGGTGGAGAACTTCCCCATCTCGGGGCAGCACCTGGAACGGGCCCACATCGAGGCCCTGGCCCGGATCAAGGCGGCGGCGGCCAAGGTGAACGCCGACCTGAAGGTGCTCGACCCGGACATCGCGCGGGCGATCCAGGAGGCCGCCGCCGAGGTCGCGGAGGGGCGCTGGGACGCCCACTTCCCGGTCGATGTCTTCCAGACCGGGTCCGGCACCTCGTCCAACATGAACACCAATGAGGTCCTCGCCACCCTCGCCACCGAGCGCCTGGGGCGCGAGGTCCACCCGAACGACCACGTCAACGCCTCGCAGTCGTCCAACGACGTCTTCCCGTCCTCCATCCACATCGCCGCGACCGCGGCCGTCACCGGCGATCTGATCCCGGCACTGGAGCACCTGGCCGCCGCCCTGGAGCGCAAGTCCGCAGAGTTCTCGACGGTCGTGAAGTCGGGACGTACGCATCTGATGGACGCGACACCCGTCACCCTGGGCCAGGAGTTCGGCGGCTACGCGGCGCAGATCCGGTACGGCGTCGAGCGGCTGCGCGCCGGACTCCCCCGCCTCGCCGAACTGCCGCTCGGCGGCACGGCCGTCGGCACCGGCATCAACACCCCGCCCGGCTTCTCCGCCGCCGTCATCGCCGAGGTCGCCCGCGTCACCGGGCTGCCGCTCACCGAGGCCAGGGACCACTTCGAGGCACAGGGCGCGCGGGACGGGCTCGTGGAGACGTCCGGCCAGCTCCGTACCGTCGCCGTCTCGCTCACCAAGATCTCCAACGATCTCCGCTGGATGGCCTCCGGACCCCGCACCGGTCTGGCCGAGATCAGCCTCCCCGACCTCCAGCCCGGCTCCTCGATCATGCCGGGCAAGGTGAATCCGGTCATTCCCGAGGCCGTGCTGATGGTCGCGGCCCAGGTGATGGGGAACGACCAGACGGTCGCCGTCGCGGGCGCGGCGGGCAATTTCGAGCTGAACGTGATGCTTCCGGTCATCGCGAAGAACCTGCTGGAATCGGTGCGGCTGCTGGCCAACGTCTCCCGGCTGCTCGCGGACCGCACGGTCGACGGGATCACGGCGAACGTGGAGCGGGCCAGGGAGTACGCCGAGTCCTCGCCCTCGGTCGTCACCCCGCTGAACAAGTACATCGGCTACGAGGAGGCCGCGAAGGTCGCCAAGAAGTCCCTCGCCGAGCGCAGGACGATCCGCGAGGTGGTGCTGGACTCGGGCTACGTCGAGCGCGGCGACCTGACCGTCGAGCAGTTGGACGAGGCGCTGGACGTCCTGCGCATGACCCGCCCGTGACCGGTGACGCCCCTCCTCGGACACCGGCCCCTCTAAGATCTGCCCATGGCAGGTACCGGAGACATCGAGCACTGGGCGCCGGGTGATCAGATCCTGTGGCGCTACCGCGGCAACGGCCCGCTGCGCCACGGCGTCGCACCGGATCGCGCCCCGGGCCCGGTCCATATCTGCCGGCCCGTCACCGTCGTCCAGGACACTGCGGAGTTGCTCGCCGTCTGGGTGGCGCCCGGTACCGAATGCGTGAAGCCGATCCTGGTGAACGGCACCGAGGTGCACGACGAGCCGCTCGTCACCCGCTACACCGCCCCGCGCACCACCGTGCGCTCACCCTGGCTCGGCAACGGCGTACTGAAGCTCGCCCGTCCTGGTGAACCCTGGTCGGTCTGGCTGTTCTGGGATCCCGGCTGGCAGTTCCGCAGCTGGTACGTGAACCTGGAGGAACCGCGCACCCGATGGGCGGGCGGCATCGACTCCGAGGATCACTTTCTCGACATCTCCGTCTACCCGGACCGCAGCTGGGTCTGGCGCGACGAGGACGAGTTCGCCCAGGCGCAGCGGGTCGGTCTGATGGCCCCTCGGACCGCGCGGCGGGTGCGGGAGGCGGGCCGCGCGGCCGTCGAGGTGATCCGGAACTGGGGAGCGCCGTTCCGGGACGGCTGGGAGCAGTGGCGGCCCGATCCGCGCTGGCGCGTTCCGGCGCTTCCGGATGACTGGGACCGTACCCCCTCGCATATGCCGTCGTGAGACCCTTGATGCACCCCAGGGGGACAAACGTAGGATCGTCCTCCGGAGGGCCGTGCCTCTCCAACCGGCGGACACGGCAAAGGACCTGACCACAAGTCATCGAACAAGCACAACGCACTGCATGAGCTGGATAGCGGCATCAGTCGTATGAATCGTATGAGCCACTACGAGGGGGTGGAGACATGCTCGCCGTCGTCCGCCCCGTCGCCGGAAACGTTGTCACCGAACCCCGGAGCGGGCATCCGGTTTCGGCCCCTCTTTCGGGGGCATCCGATGGCAGCCGTTGTTATCGCCGCTCTCGCCGGGGCACAGTAGCGCCCCACGAGGTGATTGCCTCATACAACCGGCCCGGACGGACGGAACCCCACGCGTGACGGAGCACCCCACCTCCCACGAAGGCCGGCAGCCTCTCGCCGCCCGGTCGCAGGAGCGCACCCGGCCGCGGCAGCAGGATGCCGCGTCGGCCGTTTCCCCTGCCTCCGCGATCCCCGGCCCGGCCACGCCGCCGGGCGCGGTGGCGAATGCGGCGGCCTCGGCAGCTTCGGCGGCGAACGCCGCCCCCATCGGACTCGACCCGCAGGCAGCGGTCCGCCGCGAGGGCGACCGCTTGCGTTTCGTCGGGGCGGCCACCCGGCGGATCGCCCGCGGCATAGATCTGGACGAGATCGTGCTGGGCCTGTGCCGGGCCAGCGTGCCCACGTTCTCCGACGCCATACTGGTCTACCTCCGCGACCCGCTGCCGGTCGGCGACGAGCGGCCGGTCTCCCCTTTCGTCCTGCGGCTGCGCCGGTCCGACCGGCTGCGGCTGAACGAGGAGGAGACCGAGACCTCGTCGGAGATCGAACGGCTGCGGCTGCCCGTCATCGATCCGCACGGCGACATGCCCCCGGCGGCCGAGCTGTGCGAGGTCCGCTCCGGCGGCGCGCTCGACGAGGTGCTGCGCGGTGTGCGGCCGGTCTTCGGCGATTCCGCCGCGGCCCGCGCCGCGCTGCCCGAACTGCTCGGCACCGGCCGGTCCGCACCCACCGGACACCGTGCGATCCTCGCCCCGCTGCGCGGACGGCGACGGGTGATCGGCGCCGCCGTCTTCCTGCGCGGGACCGAGCGGGCGCCCTTCGAGGCCAACGACCTGCTCGTCGCCGCGCAGCTGGCGACGCACACCGCGCTCGGCATCGACAAGGCCGTGCTGTACGGCCGTGAGGCGTACATCGCCGACGAGTTGCAGCGCACCATGCTGCCCGACTCGCTGCCGCAGCCGACCGGTGTCCGGCTGGCCTCCCGCTACCTCCCGGCCGCGGAGACGGCCCGGGTCGGCGGTGACTGGTACGACGCGATCCCGCTGCCCGGCAGCAGGGTCGCCCTGGTCGTCGGCGACGTCATGGGCCACTCCATGACCTCCGCGGCGATCATGGGCCAGCTGCGTACCACCGCGCAGACCCTCGCCGGGCTCGACCTGCCGCCGCAGGAGGTGCTGCACCACCTCGACGAGCAGGCGCAGCGGCTCGGCACCGACCGCATGGCGACCTGCCTCTACGCGGTGTACGACCCGGTCACGCACCGCATCACCATCGCCAACGCCGGGCATCCGCCGCCCGTCCTGCTCCATCTGGGCGGTCGCGCGGAGGTGCTGCGGGTGCCGCCCGGCGCCCCGATCGGCGTCGGCGGCGTGGACTTCGAGGCCGTCGAGCTGGACGCACCCTCGGGCGCCACACTGCTGCTGTACACCGACGGTCTCGTGGAGTCCCGGCTGCGGGACGTCTGGACCGGGATCGAGCAGCTGCGCGAACGGCTCGCCACCACCGCGCGGCTCACCGGACCGGACCATTCGCCGCCGCTGGAGGCCCTCTGCGACGACGTGCTCGACATGCTCGGTCCGGGCGACCGGGACGACGACATCGCTCTGCTGGCCGCCCGGTTCGACGGGATCGCGCCAAGTGATGTCGCCTACTGGCACCTGGAACCGGAAGAGTCCGCTCCGGGACGCGCCCGCAGGCTGGCCCGCCGGGCACTGAGCCGCTGGGGGCTCGACGATCTCTCCGACTCGGTGGAACTGCTGGTCAGCGAGGTGGTGACCAACGCGGTGCGCTATGCGGAGCGGCCGGTGACGCTGCGGTTGCTGCGCACCGACATCCTGCGCTGCGAGGTGGGCGATGACGCACCGCAACTGCCCCGGCAGCGCCGGGCCCGGGACATGGACGAGGGCGGCCGGGGCCTGTTCCTGGTGAACCGGCTGGCCAGACGCTGGGGAGCGACGCGTCTTTCGACCGGCAAGGTGGTCTGGTTCGAGATGCCGACCCGGGGCCAGTAGGAGGAGCCGGGGACAGCCCGGTACGGACGGTAGCCAAATGTTGCCGACCTCCTGTCGGCGGAGTTGACTTCAGTCGTGAACGAGACGACCTGACCCAAACCCCACCGACGGGAGGACGCTCGTGCCTGAGGACATCAAGACCAAGAACACCCCCTACACCACGAACAACGCCGGAGTCCCGGTGGAGAGCGACGAACACTCGCTCACTGTCGGTTCCGACGGGCCGATCCTGCTCCAGGACCACTACCTCATCGAGAAGATGGCCCAGTTCAACCGTGAACGGGTTCCCGAGCGGGTGGTCCACGCCAAGGGGTCCGGCGCCTACGGCACTTTCGAGGTGACCAACGACATCAGCCAGTTCACCAAGGCCGACCTCTTCCAACCGGGCAAGCGGACCGCCATGCTCGCCCGTTTCTCCACGGTCGCCGGTGAACAGGGATCGCCCGACACCTGGCGCGACCCCCGCGGATTCGCGCTGAAGTTCTACACGGAACACGGCAACTACGACATGGTCGGCAACAACACGCCGGTCTTCTTCGTACGCGACCCGATGAAATTCCAGGACTTCATCCGCTCGCAGAAGCGCCGCCCGGACAGCGCGGTGCGCGACCACGACATGCAGTGGGACTTCTGGACGCTCTCCCCCGAGTCCGCCCACATGGTGACGTGGCTGATGGGCGACCGCGGCATCCCGAAGACGTACCGCAACATGAACGGCTACAGCTCGCACACCTACATGTGGGTGAACGCGGGCGGCGAGAAGTTCTGGGTGAAGTACCGCTTCAAGACGGACCAGGGCATCGACTACTACCCGCAGGACGAGGCCGACCGGATGGCCGGCGTCGACGGCGATGTCCACCGGCGCGACCTGTTCGAGTCGATCCAGCGGGGTGACCACCCGAGCTGGACGCTCTACGTCCAGGTCATGCCGTTCGACGACGCTCCGGACTACCGGTTCAACCCGTTCGACCTCACGAAGGTGTGGCCGCACGGCGACTACCCGGAGATCGAAGTCGGCCGGATGACGCTGAACGAGAACCCGGAGGACTTCTTCGTCCACATCGAGCAGGCGTCCTTCGAGCCGTCGAACCTGGTGCCCGGCATCGGCCCGTCGCCCGACAAGATGCTGCTCGGCCGGCTCTTCTCGTACCCGGACACCCACCGGTACCGGATCGGCCCGAACTACGCGCAGCTTCCCCCGAACCGTCCGCGGTTCGGCCGGAACTCGTACGCGAAGGACGGCCCCATGCGGTACGAGCCGGCTCGTACGGGAGCGGTCTACGCGCCGAACTCGTACGGCGGTCCGGCCGCGGACACCGAGCGCTTCGGCGACCCGGCGGGCTGGGCGACGGCGGGCGAGATGGTGCACGAGGCGTACAAGCTGCACAGCGAGGACGACGACTGGGGCCAGCCGGGCACGTTCGTCCGCAATGTCCTCGACGACGCGGCGCGCGAGCGCCTGGTGTCGAACATTTCCGGCCATCTGCTGGACGGCGTGAGCGCCCCGGTCCTGGAGCGCGCGTTCCAGTACTGGCGCAACGTCGACAAGGACCTCGGCGACCGGATCGCCAAGAAGGTCAACGGCGGCTGACACCGTCGTACGAGAGGCATGGGCCAGGGGCGGTGCCGGCCGGCACCGCCCCTGACGCACGCGCTCACTGCTGCGACGTGCCGCTGCCGATGTTGTTGTTGCTGTTGTTGCCCGGCCGTCCTTGGTCCGCTCCGTCGCCGGGCAGGACCGGGGACTCGCTCGGCAGCCCCGGCGACTCGCTCGGCGGATCGATGGGCGACTGGCTGGCCGAGTCGCTGGGCGACTCGATGGGACTCTGCGACGGCGAAGTCGACGGCTGGGAGGGCGACAGGTCGGGGCTCGGCGACGTCGAAGGGCTCATCGACGGGCTGGCCGGTGTGGTGACCTCACCGCGCTCGACGTCCTGCAGGTCGAACTGGGCACTGGAGCCGCCGTTGAGCGCGGCCAGGGTGTAGTCCGCCCAGATCTGCGCCGGGAAGCCGCCACCGTTGGCCCGGCCGGAGTTGGCGGTACCGGTCAGGCTGACCTGGCCGCCGCCTTCCTTGGGGGATTCACCGAAGAGTGCCACGACCGTGGTGAGCTGCGGGGTGTAGCCCGCGAACAGGGCGGCCTTGTTGTTCTCGGAGGTACCCGTCTTGCCGGCCGCGTCGTACGCCGGGGTGTTGGCCGCCTGGCCGGAGCCGCTGTCCACGACGCCCCTGAGGACGGAGGTCACGGTGTCCGCGGACTTGCGGCTGATCACCTGGTCGCCGACGCCCTTGACCGGCTCGACCGTCCGGTCGCGGTGCTTGGCGGACTTCACGATGAACGGGGTGACCTTCTTGCCGTGGTTGTCGAGCGTGGCGTACGCGCCCGCCATGTCCCACGTCGAGGCGTTCATCGTGCCGAGCGTGATGGCGGGGCGCTCGGGGAAGTTCTTGTCCGGTATGCCGAGTGCCAGCGCGGTCTTCTTCACGTCGCTCGGGCCGACGTCGACGACCATCTGCGCGAAGACCGAGTTGATCGACGCGTTCATCGCCCTCTGCACGGTGACGTCGCCGTAGCTCCGGTTGTCCTCGTTCTCCGGGGCGAACGGGGTGTCGCTGCCGACGACCGGCCGCTTGCTGGTGCCGTCGTACCGGGTGTTGACCCCGATCAGGTCGCCGCCCTGGGTCTTCGACTCGTTCTCCAGCGCCGAGGCGAGCACCAGCGGCTTGAAGGTGGAGGCGGGCTGGTAGTCCTGGCGGGTGGCGTTGGATATGTAGTGCTTGACGTAGTCCACGCCGCCGTAGAGCGCGACGACCGCGCCGGTCTTCGGATCGACGGAGGTGGCACCCGCCTGGACGGTCGCGTCGACCTTGTTGCCCTTGCGGTCCAGCTTGGTCTCCAGCTGGCGGTCGACCGCCTGCTCCAGCTGCTTCTGCCGCTTCTTGTCGATGTTGAGGGTGAAGGTCCAGCCGCCGGCCTGCCGCATGTCGCCCGTGATGCCCTGCTTGTCGAGCTCCTTGTTGGCGGCCTCGACGAGATAGCCGGTCTGGCCCTCCATGCCGGGGGCCGGCTTGGGCTTGTCCGGGACGGGGAACTTCAGGGTGTCGCGCTCGGACTTGTCGAGCCAGTGCATCTCGACCATGTTGTCGAGCGTGTAGCCCCAGCGGTCCTTGACGAGCTTCTTGCCGGTGTCCGTCGCGGACGCCCAGTCGTACTGGCTGGGGGCCTGGAGCAGCGCGGCCAGATAGGCGCCCTGGGAGACGTTGAGGTCCTTGGCGTCGACGCCGTAGTACGCCTGGGCCGCGGCCTGGATCCCGCTCGCGCCGCGCCCGTAGTACGCGGTGTTGATGTACCCGGCGAGGATGTAGTTCTTGGTCTTCTTCTGGTCGACCTTGAGCGAGATCACCAGCTCTTTGAGCTTGCGGCTGACCGTCGGGTCCTGCGTCAGGTAGTAGTTCTTCACGTACTGCTGGGTGATGGTCGAGCCACCCTGCTTGCCCTTGCCGGAGAGCGTGTTGAGGATGCCGCGGGCGGTGCCCTTCAGGTCGACGCCCTGGTCCTTGTAGAACGTCTTGTTCTCGGCGGCGACGAAGGTGTGCTGCACGGCCTTGGGGACCTCGGCGAGGTCCACGATCTGGCGGTTGACCCCGTCACCGGTGCGGGTCAGAAGTGTGCCGTCGCTGTACTGGTAGACGTTGCTCTGCCGCTCGGCCAGGTCGTTGGCCTTCGGAATGTCCACGTACAGGTACAGGGCGACGAAGGCACCCATGATCAGCAGGCAGAACCCGAAGAACGTGCCCAGCATTTTCCGCCAGGTGAAGAGTCTGCGTATGCCGCCGCTCTTCGCGGCCCGCCGCGCCCCGCGCTGCCGGGCTCGTCGCGCATCCGCTCGACCCATCGCTGTGGTGCTCCCGTTTCTCTGCTCGACCAGATCAGCTCAGCCCAGCCAGCTAACACCGTCGGCAAGGACAAAAGGCAAGCGATGTGGTCTTTTCCGGACGTGACAAACAGCACGCACTCTCTAGGGAACCGACTCATGAGAGGCGTCGAGGGTTGCGAATTCGCGTAATGTGTAATCACATTGCTAGCACTGACTCAGTCGCTCGAAACGGGGGAGCCCATGCCCGGCCCAGGCAATCCGCACGAAGTGTCCGCTCTGTCCGCAGATCTCACACCCGATGCTCCCGACATGCCCGAACCGCAGGTGAGAGAGGTGACGGCGCACAGCATTCCCGGCGGCCTCGGCCTGCTGCTGACCATGATCGGAGCGATCGTCGGCATCGGTCTCATCGTCACCGGAGGCGTCGTCAGCTCGGACGGGAACAACGGGCTGGGGGTGCCGGTGCTCGTCTTCGGCATCCTGCTCGTCATCGCCTCGCTCTTCTGCATGACGGGTGTGAAGATGGTCGCACCGGGCGAGGCGCGGGTGATCCAGCTCTTCGGCCGGTACGTCGGCACGATACGCACCGACGGGCTGCGCTGGATCAACCCGCTCACCAGCAGCCGGAAGATCTCCACCCGGGTCCGCAACCACGAGACCACGGTCCTGAAGGTCAACGACGCCTACGGCAACCCGATCGAGCTCGCCTCGATCGTCGTGTGGAAGGTCGAGGACACCGCGCAGGCACTCTTCGAGGTCAACGACTTCCGGGAGTTCGTCGCCACCCAGACCGAGGCCGCCGTCCGGCACATCGCGATCGAGTACCCGTACGACGCCCACGAGGAGGGCGGCCTCTCCCTGCGCGGCAACGCGGAGGAGATCACCGAGAAGCTGGCCGTGGAGCTCACCACCCGGGTGCAGGCCGCCGGTGTGCGGATCATCGAGTCACGCTTCAGCCATCTCGCGTACGCCCCCGAGATCGCCTCCGCGATGCTCCAGCGCCAGCAGGCCGGTGCCGTGGTGGCGGCCCGGCAGCAGATCGTCGAGGGCGCGGTCGGCATGGTCGAGATGGCGCTGAACCGGATCGCCGAGCAGGACATCGTCGAATTGGACTCGGAGCGGAAGGCGGCCATGGTCAGCAATCTGATGGTGGTCCTGTGCGGTGACCGTGCGGCGCAGCCGGTCCTCAACACGGGCACTCTCTACCAGTGACGGACGAGACGCCCGGTCCCAGGCAGCCGCCACAGCGCAAGCAAATGCTGCTGCGGCTGGATCCCGCGGTGCACGACGCCCTGGCCCGCTGGGCGTCCGACGAACTGCGCAGCGCGAACGCCCAGATCGAGTTCCTGTTGCGCAGGGCCCTGGCGGAGGCGGGCCGTCTGCCGGGCGCGGCCCGCCCGATCCCCCGCCGGGGGCGCCCTCCGAAGCCTCGGTGACCAGGGGGCCCGCTTCCCGGAGTCGCGGTGACCTCGGGGCCGCGGGCCCTGTTCCGACCCACAGCCCTGTTCCGACCCACGGCCCCGTTCCGACCCACGGCCCCGTTCCGGCCCACAGCCCCGCGGGCCGGAACAGGGCCCGGCGCAGGCCCCCGACCCTCGGTATACACCCGAGGTATACACAGCATGTACAGTGCTCGGCATGTCTATCGGCCACACCCTGCTCGGACTCCTGGAGTCCGGCCCGCGCCACGGCTACGACCTCAAGCGCGCGTTCGACGAGAAGTTCGGGCACGACCGCCCGCTGCACTACGGCCAGGTCTACTCGACCATGTCCCGGCTCCTCAAGAACGGCCTCGTCGAGGTCGACGGCGTCGAGAGCGGAGGCGGCCCCGAGCGCAAGCGGTACGCCATCACCGAGGCGGGCGTGACCGATGTCGGCGCCTGGCTCGCGCAGCCGGAGAAGCCCGAGCCGTACCTGCAGTCGACGCTCTACACCAAGGTCGTCCTGGCCCTGCTCACCGGCCGCAGCGCCGAAGCCCTGCTGGACAGCCAGCGCACCGAGCACCTGCGCCTCATGCGCATCCTCACCGATCGAAAGCGCAAGGGAGACCTCGCGGACCAGCTGATCTGCGACCACGCGCTCTTCCACCTCGAAGCCGATCTGCGCTGGCTGGAACTGACCGCCGCCCGACTGGACCGGCTCGCCGCGGAGGTGACCGCATGACCCCCACCGGCTCCCTGCTCAGCGCCGACAGCCTGTACAAGTCGTACGGCTCCACACCCGCGCTCGACGGCGCCTCGTTCTCCATCCACCCGGGCGAGGTGGTCGCCGTCATGGGCCCGTCCGGCTCCGGCAAGTCGACCCTGCTGCACTGCCTCGCCGGGATCGTCACCCCCGACACGGGCACGATCACCTACGCGGGCCGCGAGCTCACCGCGATGTCGGACGCCGAACGCAGCGCGCTGCGCCGCACCGAGTTCGGCTTCGTCTTCCAGTTCGGCCAGCTCGTGCCCGAACTGACCTGCGTGGAGAACGTCGCTCTGCCGCTCCGTCTGGGCGGCGCCCGGCGCAAGCACGCGGAGGCCACCGCCCGCCACTGGCTGGAGCGCCTGGAGGTCGAGCACATCGGCGCCAAACGCCCGGGCGAGGTCTCCGGCGGCCAGGGCCAGCGCGTCGCCGTGGCCCGTGCGCTGGCCTCGTCCCCGAAGGTGATCTTCGCCGACGAGCCGACCGGCGCCCTGGACTCCCTCAACGGAGAGCGGGTCATGGAACTGCTCACCGAGGCCGCCAGGTCCGCGAACGTCGCCGTCGTCCTGGTGACCCACGAGGCCCGGGTCGCCGCGTACTCCGACCGTGACGTCACCGTGCGCGACGGCCGGGCCCGCAGCCTGGAGCACGTGGCATGACCCTGCTCGACCACAAGAACACCCCGGCCGAGGCACCGCCCCGGCCGACGCCGCCCACCGGCTTCGCCGCCCTGCTGCGCGCTCTCGGCCTGGGTATCCGGTTCGCCGTCTCCGGCGGGCGCGAGGGCTGGATCCGCACCCTGCTGACCGCCGTCGGTGTCGGCCTGGGGGTGGCGCTGCTGCTGACCGCCGCCTCCGCACCGCATCTGCTCGACCAGCGGTCCGCGCGTGATCAGGCCCGCGCCGAGACCAAGATCTCCGAGTCGCCCGACGTCTCGGCCGAGAAGTCGGACACCTCGGTGCTTCGGATCAACGCGGAGACGGAGTACCGCGGTCGCGTCGTCGACGGCTTCCTGATGCGCGCCGACGGCGCCCACCCCGTCGTCCCGCCGGGCGTCGCGCGCTTCCCCGCCGCGGGCGAGATGGTGGTCTCCCCCGCGCTGAAGAAGCTGCTCGGCTCCTCGGAGGGACGTCTCCTCAAGGAACGGCTGCCGTACCGGATCACCGGCACGATCGCCGACGCGGGCCTGGTCTCCCCGGGCGAACTCCTCTTCTACACGGGCAGCGACACTCTGACCCCCGCCAACGGCGGTCACCGGATCGCCGGTTACGGCAACCCGGGCCCGGGCGAGGAGATGCCGCCGATCCTCATCGTGCTGATCATCATGATCTGCGTGGTGCTGCTGGTGCCGGTCGCGATCTTCATCGCGACGGCCGTGCGTCTCGGCGGAGACCGCCGCGACCGCCGGCTCGCCGCACTGCGTCTGGTCGGTGCGGACATCCGGATGACGCGCCGGATCGCGGCCGGCGAGGCGTTCTGCGGAGCGGTGCTCGGTCTGCTCACCGGTCTGGTGATCTTCCTGGCGGGACGCCGGTTCGTGGGCTCCGTCCAGGTGTGGAACGTCAGCGCCTTCCCTGCGGACCTGGTCCCCGATCCCTTGCTGGCCGCGCTGATCGCCGTCGCGGTTCCGGTGGCCGCGGTGCTCGTCACACTGGCGGCCCTGCGCTCCGTGGTGATCGAACCGCTCGGCGTCGTACGCAACGGCCGCAGCCGCGGGCGCCGGCTCTGGTGGCGGCTGCCGGTGCCGGTCGCGGGACTGGCGGTGCTCGCGCTGACCGGAAAGGTCGACGAATTCACCCCGGTCAATCCGTATCCGATCGCGGGCGGCGCCGTCCTGGTCCTGGTCGGCCTCGCGCTGCTGCTGCCCTGGCTGGTCGAGGCGTGCGTGAACCGGCTGCGCGGCGGCCCGGTGCCCTGGCAGCTCGCGACCCGCAGACTCCAGCTGAGCAGCGGGGCGGCATCCCGTGCGGTCAGCGGCATCACGGTCGCGGTGGCGGGCGCGGTGGCGCTGCAGATGCTGTTCGCCGCGGTGGGCGACGAGTTCAACCGGATGACGGGCCAGGACCCGACGCGGGCCCAGTTCTACACGTTCTCCGAGAACGTCACCGGTGACGCGGCCACCCGGACCATCAAGGAGTTCCGTGGCACCAAGGGGGTGGAGACGGTCATCGGCATGGTCGAGTCGTACGCCGTCAAGCCGGGCACGTACGAGGGTGACGAAGTCCAGCCCACCACCTCACTGATCATCGGCGACTGCGCGACCCTGCGCGAGATCGCCCGGATCGGCTCCTGCGAGGAGGGCGACGCGTTCGTCGTCCATCCCAAGGACAAGGACATGGCCGACTGGACCGACAAGGCGGCCCGCAAGGGCAAGCCGGTCGAACTCAACTACGAGGCGGGGTCGGTACCCGGCGAGAAGTCGAAGCTGTGGACCCTGCCCGCCGACGCTCCGACCGTGGACTCCCGCCGTGATCCGATGGGCGAGGAGCACTGGGGCATCATGGCGACCGTCGGCGCCATCGACCCGAGCACCCTGCCGCACGCACAGACCAACGCGCAGATACGGGTGGACGAGAGCGTCGAGGACGTCGCCGAGTTCGTACGGAACACAGCGGCCCGGCTCGACCCCGGGATGCGCGTCGTGACCCTCAGCTCGGTGGCCCGTGACCGGCAGTACGCCAGTGTGCAGACGGGCCTCAAGGTCGGCGCGACCGCGACCCTGCTGCTGATCGCCGCCGCCATGCTGGTCTCGCAGCTGGAACAGCTCCGGGAGCGCAGGCGTCTGCTGTCGGTGCTGGTCGCCTTCGGCACCCGGCGGACCACGCTCGGCTGGTCGGTGCTCTGGCAGACCGCCGTCCCCGTGGTCATCGGCCTGGCAGTGGCCGTCGCGGGCGGCCTCGGCCTGGGTGCGCTGATGATCCGGATGATCGACAAGAAGGTCACCGACTGGTGGTTGTTCCTGCCGATGACGGGGGCGGGCGCGGCGCTGATCCTGCTGGTCACCGTGGTCTCGCTGCCACCGCTGTGGCGCATGATGCGCCCGGACGGCCTGCGTACGGAGTGACGGCGCGATCGCGCGCAGGGGGTGCGGTCCGGGAACGGGCCGTGCCCCTTCGTACGGAGTGACGGCGCGGTCGCGCCGCAGGGGGTGCGGTCCGGGAACGGGCCGTGCCCCTTCGTCCGCCGCCCGCGGCTACCGGCCCGCCGTCACCCGTACGGGCAACGCCGCCATCGCCTCCCTGAGCGCCGCCGCGAACTCCTCGAACTCCTCGTGCCGCGCCGCCCCCGAGCGCATCGCCAGCGCCACCCGCCGTGACGGTGCGGGATCCGCGAAGTACCCGGTGGCCAGCGCGTCGTTGCGGCCGGTCTCGACCGTCACCGCGGTGCGCGGCAGCAGCGTCACCCCGAGCCCGCCGGCGACCAGCTGCACCAGCGTGGAGAGCCCGGCCGCGGTCGTGGTGACCGGCGCGCCCTCCGTACGCCCCGCTTCCCTGCATATGTCCAGCGCCTGGTCGCGCAGGCAGTGCCCCTCGTCGAGGAGCAGCAGCGGCAGCTCGCGCAGGGCCTCGCGCGGAAGGTCGCTGCGTCCGCCGAGCCAGTGGTCCCGCTCCATCACGAGGACGAAGTCCTCGTCGAAGAGCGGAAGTTCGCTCACGCCCGGCACCCCGAGCGGCACGGCGAGCAGCAGCAGATCCAGCCTCCCCGCGGCCAGGCCCTCCAGCAGCGAGGAGGTCTGCTCCTCGTGCACCTGGAGGTCGAGCTCCGGGTACAGCTCGTGGACCAGGCGCAGCACGGTCGGCAGCAGATACGGTGCGACGGTCGGGATCACGCCGAGCCTGAGCACTCCGGTGAACGGCGCCCGGACCGCCTCGGCCTCCTCCATCAGCTCCCCCACGGCCTCCAGCACCACCCGGGCCCGGCCCGCGAGCCGCTCCCCCGCCGGCGAGAGCAGCACCTTGCGCGTCGTACGCTCGATGAGCTGGACACCCAGCGCCTCTTCCAGCGCCGACACGGCACCGGACAGCGCCGGCTGGCTCATCCCGATCGCTGCCGCGGCGTCCCTGAAGTGCAGATGCTCGGCGACGGCCACGAACGCGCGCAACTGCGACAGGCTGGGCTGTTTGATCCGATTGCCCTGATTACTCTGCGCCACTGATAGGCACCTCCGATCATCGTGCCCGAGTGTAGCTATTTCCGCGATCAATGCACTCTGTGCCAAGGTAGTGATCGTCCAACCCTCAGGAACTCCCCCAAAGGGGATGTCCTACGCTGCAAGGAGAGCGCGTGCTCACTGTCGGTGACAAGTTCCCCGAGTTCGACCTGACTGCTTGTGTCTCGCTGGAGAGCGGCAAGGAGTTCGAGCAGATCAACCACAAGACCTACGAGGGCAAGTGGAAGATCGTCTTCGCGTGGCCGAAGGACTTCACCTTCGTGTGCCCCACCGAGATCGCCGCCTTCGGCAAGCTGAACGACGAGTTCGCCGACCGTGACGCCCAGGTCCTCGGCTTCTCCGGTGACTCCGAGTTCGTGCACCACGCCTGGCGCAAGGACCACCCGGACCTGACCGACCTGCCTTTCCCGATGCTGGCCGACTCGAAGCACGAGCTCATGCGTGACCTCGGCATCGAGGGCGAGGACGGGTTCGCCCAGCGCGCCGTCTTCATCGTCGACCAGAACAACGAGATCCAGTTCACGATGGTGACCGCCGGTTCCGTGGGCCGTAACCCCAAGGAGGTCCTGCGGGTCCTGGACGCCCTGCAGACCGACGAGCTGTGCCCCTGCAACTGGACCAAGGGCGAGAACACCCTCGACCCGGTCGCGCTCCTCGCGGGCGAGTGAGCCGGCAGCGACATGGCACTCGACGAACTGAAGGCCGCCGTCCCGGACTTCGCCAAGGACCTGAAGCTGAACCTGGGTTCGGTCATCGGGAACAGTGAGCTTCCGCAGCAGCAGCTGTGGGGCACCGTCCTCGCCTGCGCGATCGCCTCGCGCTCGCCGAAGGTGTTGCGCGAACTGGAGCCGGAGGCGAAGGCCAACCTCTCCGCGGAGGCGTACACCGCCGCGAAGTCGGCCGCCGCCATCATGGCGATGAACAACGTCTTCTACCGGACCCGGCACCTGCTGTCGGACCCCGAGTACGGGACGCTCCGTGCGGGCCTGCGGATGAACGTCATCGGCAAGCCCGGTGTGGAGAAGATCGACTTCGAACTGTGGTCGCTCGCCGTCTCCGCGATCAACGGCTGCGGCCAGTGCCTGGACTCCCACGAGCAGGTGCTGCGCAAGGCCGGCGTGGACCGTGAGACCATCCAGGAAGCCGTCAAGATTGCTTCGGTGATCCAGGCGGTCGGCGTGACCCTCGATGCCGAGGACGTGCTCGCCCAGCAGTAACCCTGGTACGAGAAGGGCCCCGTGGACGACCGACCATCCTCGGGGCCCTTCTTCCGTTCACAGAATCATCCGTTCACTCGGTCTTCCGGCCGCCGCCCTCGTCGTCGTCGCCGTGGTCGGTGTTCTCGGGCGGCGATCCCGGTGCGGGCGTGGGAGCGACGTCGAGCGCGGTCGCCCCGTGCGGGGGCGGGGCGTGCCGCAGGGCTTCTTCCTGCCCGTACGCCCGCAGATAGCCGACCACCGTATTGGTGACCGCGACCAGCGGCACCGCCACGACGGCGCCGCCGATGCCCGCGATCATGCCGCCCGCGGCGACCGAGAGCACGACCGCGAGCGGGTGCACCCGTACCGCGCGCCCCAGGATGAAGGGTTGCAGCACATGACCCTCGATCTGCTGGACGGCGAGCACCACGACCAGCACCATCAGCGCGGTGAACACCCCCTCGGTGACCAGTGCCACGACCACCGCGAGCGCTCCGGAGATCACCGCGCCGACCAAGGGGATGAAGGCGAAGAGGAAGATGAAGACGGCGAGCGGCACCGCCATCGGCACGTTGAGGAACCAGATCCCGAGCCCGATGAAGATCGCGTCGATCAGCGCCACGAGCACGGTGCCCCGCACATACGCGGTCAGGGTCCGCCAGGCGCGCGGCCCGGCGCCCGCGACACCGGGCCGGGCCTGGGCGGGCACCAGCTTCAGCACCCAGTGCCAGATGCGCTTCCCGTCGTACAGCAGGAAGAGCGTCGAGAACATCGCGAGCACCATCCCGGTGAGGAACTCCACCATCACGGTGACGCCCTGGAGACCGGCGGAGGTGATCTGCTCGGTGTTGGTGCCGATGGTGTCGCTGAGGTTCTTCGCCACGTCGTTGATCTGCTGCTCGGTGACGTGGAAGGGGCTGTCGAGCAGCCAGTTCTTCAGATCGTCGATACCCGTGCGGACCTTGTCGGAGAGGGTGTCGAGGTTGTCCATGACCTGCCAGACAACGAACCAGCCGACCAGCCCGATGATGACGAAGCCCAGGATCGCCGTGACCGCCGTGGCCAGTCCGCGCGGCAGACCGTACCGCCGCAGCCGGGCGACCGTCGGCTGGAGCATCGCGGTGACGAGCAGCGCGGCGACGAACGCCAGAACCACCAGTTGTACGGCGCTGATGACCCGCATCAGCACCCAGAGCGTGCCCGCCAGGACGAGCAGCCGCCAGCCCGCCTCGGCCGCGACGCGCATGCCCCACGGGATCGCCGCGACCGGATCGGGCCGGGCCGCGACGGAGGGGGCGTACGCGGGGGGCGGTGGCACCCGGTCGTTCACGGCACCGCGCCCGTCCGTCCCGGCCCCGGCGGGCACCGCGGCGGGCTCCGACGACTCGATCGGCACGGCGTCGCCCCCTTCGGCTTCGGCCTCGGCTCTGCGCTGCTCCAGCCGCCCGCCCAGTTGCGTCAGTTCGGCGCCCAGGCGGCCGAGCCACCCCGGAAGTTTCGACATGATCGCCCCTCTCCCCCGTCTTCTCTCCCCACCGCTTCCCCGCCGAGCGTTCGAAATGACCGTACACGCGCGAAGCCCCTCACCGTAGGACGGCGAGGGGCTTCGAAAAGGTTGAGACCGGAACCCGAAAGGGTTCTAGTACCAGCCGTTGGCCTGCCAGAAGGACCATGCGCCACACGGGCTCTTGTAGCGGACGTCCATGTAGCTGAGGCCCCACTTGATCTGCGTGGCCGGGTTGGTCTGCCAGTCCGCGCCGGCAGAGGCCATCTTCGAGCCGGGCAGCGCCTGGACGAGGCCGTAGGCACCGGAGGACGGGTTGCTCGCCCGGTAGTTCCAGCTCGATTCGTGGTTCACGATGTTGCTGAAGCACTGGAACTGGTCGGCGGGCACCATCTGACGCGCCATCGCCTGGACCTCGGCCACGGTGTACGAGCTCTGCGAGGCGAAGCTGGCAGCGCTGCGGACCGCGGAACGGCTGGCACGCTCGGCCTCCTTGGCCTTGCGCTCCTCCTCCAGCTTGGCCTCGGCCGCCTGCTTCTTCGACTTGGCGTCCTTGGCGGCCTGGATGCGGGCCGCTTCCTCGACGGACTTCTTCGCCGCAGCGTCGGCCGCGGACGCCTGCGCGTCCGCCTGCTGCGTCAGCGAGGCCGTCTGCACCTGGGCCTGCTGGCCCGCAGGGATGTCGGCGAGAAGCGTCGTGTCGGCTGCGGTCGCCTCGAAGTTGTTGTCGTCGGCAGCGGGAGTGCTGCCCGAGGCAACGCCTACGACGGCGCCGACGGTGGTGACCGCGGTGGCTGACGCCACGGCGAACCCCCGGACCGAGATCCGGCTCACACGGTGTCCTTCCAGCATCGCCCGCTTAGGTGACCTCGCGGACGCAATCGTGCCCCTGACGCTGGCCTCCCTACTGCTTGGGTCACGGGAGGCACGGGCCCGGTGGGCGACTCCCCGGAGGAAGCGCCGCGTGGTACTCGCGGGCGGCATACGGACGGCGGTTGTTGAGTTGTGTGGTGCGGAGCACCTCTGGAGGTGCGGGTGTGCCGTATGCGGGGCCTGACGGAAGCAAGACTCTGCCGGAACGGCACACCGGGAGGCAATTCCCTGTTGCGTGTGAAAGCTCACACCCCGTATGGAGCAAGTGATGTGCGAAAGAGCCGCACAGCACGGTGCCGCCCGGCTAAGCTCTTTCGCTCGCCGGGCGGCACCAACGGTCATATCCCGTATCAGATGTGGCCGTCCTCCAGCATTTCGGTCACCAGCGCGGCGATCTGTGAACGCTCGGAGCGGGTGAGCGTGACATGCGCGAAGAGCGGATGCCCCTTCAGCTTCTCGACCACGGCGACGACTCCGTCGTACCGGCCGACCCTGAGGTTGTCGCGCTGCGCCACATCGTGCGTGAGCACCACCCGGGAGTTCGCCCCGATCCGGGACAGCACGGTCAGCAGCACGTTCCGTTCGAGCGACTGCGCCTCGTCGACGATCACGAAGGCGTCGTGGAGCGAGCGGCCCCGGATATGGGTGAGCGGCAGGATCTCCAGCATGCCGCGCCCCAGCACCTCCTCGATCACCTCGCGTCCGGCGACCGCCGAGAGCGTGTCGAAGACGGCCTGGGCCCAGGGGCTCATCTTCTCGGCCTCGGTGCCGGGGAGGTAGCCGAGCTCCTGGCCGCCGACCGCGTACAGCGGGCGGAAGACCATCACCTTCTGGTGCTGGCGCCGCTCCAGGACGGCTTCGAGCCCGGCGCAGAGCGCCAGTGCCGACTTCCCCGTACCGGCCCGGCCGCCCAGCGACACGATGCCGACCTCATGGTCGAGGAGGAGATCCAGCGCGATGCGCTGCTCGGCGCTGCGTCCGTGGATACCGAAGACCTCGCGGTCACCGCGCACCAGCCGCACGTTGCCCTCGGCGGTGACCCGGCCGAGCGCCTTGCCGCGCTCGGACTGCAGGACCAGCCCGGTGTGCACGGGCAGTTCGGCGGCTTCGGGGACGTACAGCGTCTCCTCGCCGTAGAGCAGATCCACCTGCTCGGCGGCGAGGGACAGTTCCGACATGCCCGTCCAGCCGGAGTCGGTGATGGCCAGTTCGGCGCGGTACTCCTCGGCCAGGAGGCCGACCGACGACGCCTTGATGCGCAGCGGCAGGTCCTTGGAGACGACCGTGACGTCGTACCCCTCGGCCTGAAGGTTGCGCGCGACCGCGAGAATCCGTGAGTCGTTGTCCCCCAACCGGTAGCCGGCGGGCAGGACGCCGGGGTCGGAATGGTTGAGCTCGACACGCAGGGTTCCGCCCAGATCCCCGAGCGGGATCGGGGCATCCAGCCGGCCGTAGCGGGTCCGGAAATCGTCCAGCAGGCGCAGGGCCTGGCGGGCGAAGTACCCCAGCTCCGGGTGGTGCCGTTTGGCCTCCAGTTCCGTGACCACGACGATCGGGAGCACGACTTCGTGCTCGTCGAACCGGGCCATGGCGTTCGGATCGGCCAGCAGGACGCTGGTGTCGAGAACATAGGTGCGCCTGTCGGACATGCGGCGCTTTGTGCTGGTCACCACGGAAGGACGTACCCCCTCGGACGAGGTTGGGGTGCGACGGCGTCGCGGAGCATCCCAATGGGAGAGGACGGACCGGGCTGCGACCCCGATGCACGGGCCGAGCTCCGGCCCTCCGCGTCGGCCGCACTGTATGTACGGTCCTTCGTGTGCAAAGGGCCTCCCGGGCGAGCGGACTCCATGCCGCTCACTTGGACACGACGTCCGCCTGGTTGGTGATCGGACGTCGACCTGTCAGGGGTATTCCCTCGAACACGCGAAGCCATGCCGTTCCGCGGTGGCCGGTGAGCCATGAGTGCTGCCCGGCCCCGGGTGACCGGGCCGCCCCGCCGGTCGGGGCCCTCACAAACCGGGAGTCCGCGGATGCTGTCCCGGGGCAGACGGGGGACAATGCTTCGGACCAGGAGAAATGCCGCCCCGAGCGGCCTGGACGGTCCGGCGGGCGGCCGGGAGCGTCACACGTGTACGTGAGGCGACCGGGGACGTCGGCCATATACGCGAGGCGGGCAGACGGAGACGTCGGCCGTGGGACGTCGGCCGTATACGGAGGCGGGCGGGCGGCCGGGTGCGTCGCCCGTATACGTCCGGCGGAGGTGCCAGCCGCCGCAGCGGGGTTTCAGCCGCCGTAGCGGCGGTGGCGGGCCGCGTAGTCGCGCAGGGCCCGCAGGAAGTCGACGCGGCGGAAGGCCGGCCAGAAGACCTCGCAGAAGTAGTACTCGGAGTGCGCGCTCTGCCAGAGCATGAAACCGGACAGCCGCTGCTCCCCACTGGTGCGGATCACCAGGTCCGGGTCGGGCTGGCCACGGGTGTAGAGGTGCTCGGAGATCAGGTCGGTGGAGACGATCTCCGCCAGGTCCTCGAAGGAGGTCCCCTTCGAGGAATGGTCCAGCAGGAGCGAGCGGACCGCGTCCGCGATCTCCTGGCGCCCGCCGTAGCCGACGGCGACGTTGACCAGTATCCCGTCGACACCGACCGTGGCCTGCTCGGCCTCCTTGAGGACGGTCTGCGTCCCGGCGGGCAGCAGGTCGAGTGTGCCGACGTGGTGGACCCGCCAGCGCCCGTCCGCCGCGAGATCACGCACGGTGTTCTCGATGATGCCGAGGAGCGGGGTCAGCTCGGCCGCGGGCCGGTCGAAGTTGTCCGTGGAGAGCAGCCAGAGCGTGACGACTTCCACATCGGTCTCACTGCACCAGCCGAGCAGTTCCTGGATCTTGTCCGCACCGGCCTGGTGCCCCTGCGCCGCCGTGCCGCCGGACGCCCGCGCCCAGCGCCGGTTGCCGTCGAGGATGACACCGATGTGCTTGGGCACCTGGGTGTGGTCGAGGCGGGCCTCCACCCGGCGCGCGTAGAGCCTGTACACCAGGTCGCGCAAGTTCACTGAGTTCACCTCTCGGTTCCGTGCGGGCCCGCCCGCCCCATGACCCGGGGCCCGGGGTCGCCCCGGGAATCGCCGCACTGTTCCGCAGAGTCCATCGCCCCGCTGTGCCGTGGCAGTCCCTGAAGCCGCCACATTACTGCTCGGGCCGCACACCGGCCCAACCCGGCCTGTCACAAGTCCGTGATAGGGAGAGAAACGTGACCGATTCTCCTCTCCCTTACCACTACCGGGCCGCCGGTTCCCGCTACGACTCCATGGAGTACCGCCGCAGCGGCCGAAGCGGCCTCAAGCTTCCGGCCGTCTCGCTCGGCCTCTGGCACAACTTCGGCGACGACCGCACCCTCGACTCCCAGCGGGCGATCCTGCGCCGCGCCTTCGACCTCGGTGTGACCCACTTCGACCTGGCGAACAACTACGGACCGCCGCCCGGCTCCGCCGAGCTCAACTTCGGCACGATGTTCCGGCAGGACTTCGCCCCGTACCGGGACGAGCTGATCATCTCCACCAAGGCCGGCTACGACATGCACCCCGGCCCGTACGGCGAGTGGGGTTCCCGCAAGTACCTGCTGTCGTCGCTGGACGCCTCGCTGAAGCGGATGGGGCTCGACTACGTCGACATCTTCTACTCCCACCGCTTCGACCCGGACACTCCGCTGGAGGAGACGATGGGGGCGCTGGCCTCCGCCGTCCAGCAGGGCAAGGCGCTGTACGTGGGTGTGTCCTCCTACAACGCGGAGCAGACCGCCGAGGCCGCCCGGCTGCTCCGGGAGAGGGGCGTGCCGGCCCTGATCCACCAGCCGTCCTACTCGATGATCAACCGCTGGATCGAGGACGACGGGCTGCTGGACACCCTGGAGACGGCCGGAATGGGCTGCATCTCCTTCGTTCCGCTCGCGCAGGGCCTGCTCACGAACAAGTACCTGACAGGCATCCCGGAGGGCTCGCGCGCCACCCAGGGCAAGTCCCTGGATCCGGGGCTGCTCTCCGAGGAGGTACTGCGCCGGCTGAACGGGCTCAACGACATCGCCCGCCGTCGCGGCCAGTCACTCGCTCAGCTGGCACTCACCTGGGTGCTGCGGGACAGTCGCATGACGTCGGCACTGATCGGCGCTTCGAGCGTGAGGCAGCTGGAGGAGAACGTCGCGGCGCTCGCCGGGCCGCCGCTGACCGCCGAGGAACTGCGAGAGATCGACACCTTCGCGGTCGACACCGCGGGCACCAACATCTGGGCCGGACGGCGCTGATCCGGGGCGGCCTCGCGGGGCCGGTACGCAGTCGGCCCGCGGCCTTCACGCGGGCCGCACAGCGGGCCCACAAAAAAACGGGCCGGTCCGTGGGGGGGGATACGGACCGGCCCGAGGGGGGGTTTCCACCATAACCCTTCGTAAGTGATGCTGCGTGCCACGCCACTCCATAATTACTCTCCGAATTCATCGGACTCCGCAGCGGGATCCCGGCCGACGGACGTCTCAGTGGCCGCCGACCGGCTTCACACAGCCGGTTCCTTCGAGGTACCGGCCGTGGGCCTCGGCCTTGACGAGTCCGTTGACGACGCCGTCCAACGCCCCCTCGACACAGATCGGGCCGATCTCGATGACGAACGTGCTGCGGTGAGGACCGAAGGTTCCGGTGGTGATGGATTCGGGGCTGTACCCCAGCCCGGCGAGCGCCTTGCGGAGCCCGGGCTCGGTGGACCTGCGGCCCTCCGCGATCCCGGCGAGGCCCTCCTCGACCTTCTTCACCTCGGCGTCCGCCTTGGCCCGGTCGGCCGGGGACAGCTCGGCGGTGGACTGGAAGGCGTGGTTCTCCCGGTAGTGCGGAGCACCGTCGCCGGCGCCCGGTTCGATGTAGGGCGAGGGGCCCGCGGCGGGCGGACCGGACGAGCCGCTCCCCGCGCCGGGTCCGGCGCCTCCCACCCGCTCCGTGCCGCATCCGGCGAGGGCGGCGGTCAGGAGGAGCACCGCCGCGGTGGCGGAAGCCTTCGCTGTGCGTCTCACAGGAGTCATGCGCCGAGTATGCGTGCGGCCCTGCCCCAACGGGCCGCCGGTTTCCGCATCGTGACGACTCGCAGCACGAACGTGATCCGGGGCCACGGCAACTCTGCTCAGCAACTGGCGGCTGACGGATCGACAGCTGATGGCCGTCGGCAACCGGCGGCTGACGGCTGACGGCTGACGGCTGACGGCTGACGGCCGGCGACTGGTGGCCTGCAACTGGCGGGGCGGTCCTACGTGGCCGCCGGTGCGCCTCGGTGGCCGCGGGTGAAGCGGATCCCCACGGTGTCGCCGCCGATGACCACGAAGCGTCCGCCCTCACACCGGATGACGGCCTCGTACACCTCGCCGTTCTCGTTTCTGCACTCCTCGGTGCGGGTGACGGTCCAGCCGCCGTCGGGGGGCTGCGGCAGGTTCGACACGCCGGCGAACTCCCACTGCCCCGACGGTACGCACCAGTCGGGCAACTGCGGCCAGGCGCCGGGGCCGACATGCAAGGTTCCGTCGGAGGCGCAGGTCAGGAGCACCGACTGGCCGTCGCCCAGCCGGAATTCGACAGCTTCGGGTTCCCCCAACCGGCCCTCCGGCCGGTAGAAGACGCCGAGCACCCCGACGATCCGCGCGCCGCTGAGCCAGTCGGCTCTCCCCTGCCGGGGGTTCCGCGGTGCTTCCTCTTCGTTCCCCACCCTCATGGCCGGTTCCCTCCCCTGCGTTCACCGTCCAGGGTCGCACCCTTCGGGCGGAAGCGGGGGACACCGCTTACTTCGTGGCGCGAACCCCGGTTCTGCGGGCCTCGATCAGGAACCGGGTGGTGTGGGCGACGAATGGTCCCTCGCTCTCGATCCGGCGGTGCAGCGCGACCAGTTGAGGCCGGTACTCCGCGACGGTGAAACCCGGCACCATCCAGATGACCTTGCGCAGGAAGTAGACGACGGCCCCGATGTCGAAGAACTCCGTGCGCAGCGTCTCCGCCCGCAGATCGACGACTTCGAGCCCGGCCGCCTCGGCCGCGGCCCGCGCCTTCTCCGGGTCGCGGGCACCACGCGTCTCGGGCGGCTGCGGGCCGCAGAAGTACTCGACGAGTTCGAACACGCTGGCCGGTCCGACCTGTTGCGAGAAGTAGGTCCCTCCGGGCGTGAGCACCCGCGCGATCTCCGTCCACCACGTGGTCACCGGATGCCGGCTGACGACCAGGTCGAACGCGCCGTCACCGAACGGCAGCGGCGGCTCGTCCGCGTCGGCGACCACGGCCACGCCGCGCGGGTGCAGAAGGGCGGTGGCGCGGGCGATGTTCGGCGGCCACGACTCGGTGGCGACGGTCAGCGGCGGAAGCTTCGGTACGGAGGCGAGGACCTCGCCTCCGCCGGTCTGGATGTCGAGGGCGGCCCCGGCCCGTCCCATCCGGTCCGCCATGGCGCGGGCGTAACCCCAGGACGGGCGCTGCTCGGTGGCCCGGCCGTCGAGCCAGGAGAAGTCCCACCCGTCGACGGGGGCCGCCTCGGCCTCCGCGACGAGGGCGTCGAACCGTGCGGGTTCCGCCGCTGTTCCGGGGTGGTTGGTCACGCGGGGATGATGGCAGCCGCGGTGTGGCCGCCGCGACCGGATTACGGCGGGGCGGGCAGCGGGCGCGGGGGCAGGACAGTGGGGGCGGGGGCGGCTCGGGGGCAGGGCTCAGGGGTCAGGCGGCCAGTCCGCCGAGAAGCAGGCCCAGCAGCGCGCCCGCGGTCATGAACGGTCCGAACGGGATGCCCGTCTTGCGTCCGGCCCGCTTCGTCACCACCAGCCCGAGCCCGTACACCGCGCCGAGCAGGAACCCGGCGAAACCCCCGGCGAACACCACGCCCCAGCCGTACCAGCCGAGGGCCGCGCCCAGCGACAGGGCAAGCTTGACGTCGCCGAAGCCCATGCCGTTCGGATTGATGAGGAAGAGCAGGAAGTAGAAGGCGCCGAGGGCGGCCCCGCCGAGCAGGGCGGACAGCCAGGAACCGCCGTGCTCCGGGAGCAGCGCCGCGACGCCCAGCAGCACGGCCACCGCCGCGGCGGCGGGAAGTGTCAGCCGGTCGGGCAGCCGGTGCACGCGGCGGTCGATCGTCGCGAGGAGCACGCCCACGGGGGCCAGCAGCAGCCAGACCGCGAGCTCGGGCCGGAGTCCGGTGGCCGCCGCGAGCGCCGCGCAGACCAGCGCGGTGACGACGGGGGCGAGGACACCAGGGGCGTAGCGCGCCGCGGGCCGCACGGTGTCCCCGTCGTCCCCGTCCCGGTCGTCCCCGTCATACCTGTGGTCCCCGTCGTCCCCGTCCCGGTCGTCCCCGTCATACCTGTGGTCCCCGTCGGCACCGCCGTCCCCTTCGCCCGGGGCTCCCGGATCGGCCTCCGCGGCAATAGGTGCCGGCACCGCCGCCGCGCACGGGGCGCACCGGGTCGAGCCGAGCCAGCCGCGGGCGGCCCCGGTCAGGGCGTGGCCCGCGGGGCAGGTGTCCCGCCAGGGCTCCTCCGGTTCGACGGAGAACCGGTAGGCGGCGCGCGGGACCAGCAGTCCGGCCGCTGCGCCCCAGAGTGCGGCGAGCACTGTCAGCATGGCGTACACGGAGCAGACCCTAAGCGGGTGCCGGGCACGGGTCATGGGTCCTGGGGCCCACGGCACGGCGTTCCGGACCCAGTCGCCGCCGGCGGACGCTACCGTCTTGGCCATGGCTCAATGGCGCAATGGGAATGGGACGTTGACGGTCACCGATCCACAGGGAGGGCAGGAGCCGGAGATACCGCTGCGGATCGCGGCGAGGTACCGGGCCCGGAGCCGCGGGCTGCTCGGGCAGGACGGGATCGACGGCGCCCTGCTGATCACGCCGTGCGGGAGTGTGCACACCTTCCGGATGCGGTTCACCATCGATGTGGCGTACCTGGACCGGAAGTTCAACGTGGTCGCCGTCCACACGATGAAGCCCGGCCGGCTCGGGATGCCGCGGCTGCGGGCCCGGCATGTGATCGAGTCGGAGGCCGGGGCGATGGAGAAGTGGGGGCTGCGGCCGGGGGCGACAGTGCGGATCGTCCAGCAGGAGGACGCCGGGGCGCCACGGTGAGCCGGCGGACGCCGGAACGCGGCGGGCCACGCGGCTCCTGAACCCGCGCGGCCCCGCACGCGTGCGAGCGGGATCGGGGCGTCGGTCACCGGGGCTGTTCGGTGCCGCTCGTCAGCCACTGTGCGGCGGCCGTCAGCAACGACGTCACACCGACCTCGACGGTCGGGTCGACGACCGGTGCGAACAGCGGCGAGTGGTTGGCGGGGATCCCGGCGGGGATGACGCCTGCCAGCAGCGCGTCGGTGTCGACGTCCTTGAACGCGGCCAGGTCGGTGCCGCCGAAGTACCAGAAGACCGAGGGCGCCCGGAGTGCGGAGCCGAAGGTCCCGAAGTCCTCGCTGCCGGCGAGCGTGTGGGGCACGGTGAAGACGCGCTCCTCGCCCAGGGCCGCGGTGAGGGCCGCCTGGACGGTGGCGGTGGCCGGAGGGTCGTTGAAGGTCACCGGGAAGGCGTTGAAGTCCGTGATCTCGGGTTCCTCGGGGGCGTCTGAGGCCGCCGCCTCGGCGCGGACGATGCGCTTGACGGCGTCCAGGACCCGTTCCCGCACCGCCGGGGTCGTGCTGCGGATGTTGATGAGGAGTTCGGCGGTGTCCGGGATGATGTTCTCCTTGGTGCCGCTGTGGATCGAGCCCACGGTCACCACTGCCTGCTGTCCGGACCCCACTTCGCGGGAGACCACCGTCTGCAGCCGCATCACGATCGCGGCGGCCATCACGACCGGGTCCACGGTCGCCTCGGGCATCGAGCCGTGCCCGCCCCGCCCGATGAGCCGCACCCGCACGCTGTCGGACGCGGCCATCACCGGACCGGGCCGGGTGCCGACGAGCCCGGCGGGGACGGGCCCCACATGCTGACCCAGGCAGATGTCGGCGCGCGGGAAGCGTTCCAGGAAGCCGTCGTCGATCATGACGTGGGCGCCGCCGATCTCCTCGGCGGGCTGGAACACCGCGACGACGGTGCCGCTCCAGGCGTGCCGGTTGGCCGCCAGCAGTTCGGCGGCGCCGAGCAGGCAGGTGACGTGCATGTCGTGGCCGCAGGCGTGCATCACCGGGACCTCGTTGCCCTCCGCGTCCACGCCGGTCCGCGTGGAGGCGTACGGAAGTCCGGTCTCCTCCTTCACCGGCAGGGCGTCCATGTCCGCGCGGAGCAGCACCACCGGGCCGCCGCCGTCGCCCGCGGTGAGGACACCGACGACGCCTGTTCCGCCCACTCCTTCGGTGACGTCCCAGCCCTCCTCACGAAGCCGGGCGGCGACGATGCCCGCCGTACGGACCTCCTGGAAGGAGAGCTCCGGGTGGGCGTGAAGGTCCTTGTACAGGGCGCGCAGTTCGGGCAGTCGGCCGTCCAGTCCGGACAGCAGCGGGGCGACCGGGACAGTCATGGGTGCTCCAATGCGAGAGGGTGCGTCGTACGGGGCGGACGAGGAGGCCGTGGTGGCCCCACGGACGCCGTCGCCGCGACCGACAGCTCCAAGGCTGCGACACCCCGCACGGTTCGCGGCCCCGGGACACGCGGAGCGCGGGCACGGACCCGAACGCGGATGCGGATGCGGATGCGATGCACAGTCACCGGCGCAGACGAGCACGGGTCGTTCGAGACGCTGTTGACGGAGCGCTTCCCGTCGCCGGAGCGCCGGAGGTCAAGGACCGTACGGTGGCGCCGCATTCGCCCCAGCGCACGGAATGGCTCCTCGGCACCCGGGACTGCGCGAACCGCCGCGTCCCGCTGGACCTGCCGCGGCCCTGGCCGGGTTCGCGTCTACGGCGGGCCGGAGCCGAGCAGCGTCCACGCCCCGTAGGCCGCCGAAGCCACCGCGAGCAGGGCGACGACGGTCACCGTGCGGGCCGTGGTGCGCAGCCGCAACAGCGCGACGGCGGGCGGCAGCAGCAGCGGGAACGCGGGCATCATCAGCCGTGGCCTCGACCCGAAGTACCCGGAGCCGATCAGCGCGATGACGACGACGGCGACGCAGTAGGCGAGGACGGGCAGCGGCTGGCGCTGCCGTACGCACAGGAACACCGCCCCGCCCAGACCCGCCAGCGCGACGCCCAGCCCGAGCGCGGCGGGCAGCGGCAGCCCGAGGATGAACGTGGCGAGCGCCACGCCTCCGTCGATGCTGTTGCCCCACTGCGCCTGGACGTCGAAGTACGCGAACGGGCTGCCCTCCCGCACGGCGACGAACACCACGTACGCGAGCCAGCCCAGCGGCGCGAGTGCGGCACCGGTCAGCATCCGCGCGTTGCGGCGGACGATGCCGTCCGTGCGGCCGGCCCGGTACTCCCGTACGAGGGTCACGGTCGCGGTCAGCGCGAGGGCGGCGATGAGCGCCGCCGCGGAGGGCCTGGTCAGCCCGGCGAGTACGCACAGGGTGCCCGCCACGATCCAGCGCCGGGTCAGCACGGCGTACAGGGCCCAGGCGGCGAAGGCGGTGAACAGCGTTTCGGTGTACGCCATCGACTGGACGAACGCGGTCGGGTACACCCCCCACAGCGCGGCCAGCACCACCCCGGTCCGGCGCCCGTACAGATGCGCTCCGACGGCGAAGATCCCCCAGGCGGCGAGGAGCGCGGCGGTCCAGGACACCAGCAGTCCGGCGTCCGCGAGGGAGAGCGGAGTCGCCTCCGCGATACCACGCTCCAGGGCGGGCAGCAGCGGGAAGAAGGCCAGGTCGGAGTGGATGCCGCCGTCGGCGAGGCGGACGGTGTGGCCGTAGCCGTTCTCGGCGATCCGCTGGTACCAGACGGAGTCCCAGCGGGCGCCGAGGAGGTGGAAGGCGCTCTTCCCGGCGCCGGCCGCGGAGATGGCGAGGACGACGAGACCGATCAGGCGCACGGCCGCGTACGCCGCGAGGGCCGGTGCCGCCGCCGCGAGAGCCGCGGCGAGGCGGCCGGTGGCGCGAAGCCGGGGCGGCTGTGGCGGCTGCGCCGCCTGCGGGCGGGGCTGCGGCTGCGTGCGGGTCTGCGGCTGCGTGCGGGTCTGCGGCTGCGTGCGGCGGCCGTGCTGTCGCACGAGCTGCTGTGCGGGAGCGAGGGCCGCGGCGGCCGGATCGTCGTCGGGCATCTGCCGATTATCTCCGGCGTGGGAACCTCACGTACCGGACGGTGACGCCGGGGCGGCCCCTGAGGAGAAGGCCACCGCACGGGCCGACCGCAGCCCGGCTCGGCCCGGACGGCTACGGACGGCTACAGGCGGGGCTTGGTGCCGCTACGGACGGGGCTTGGTGCCGCTACGGGCGGAGCTTGGTGCGGGAGAGCGGCAGAGCGGGAGCGATCGACCAGAGGACCTCGGCCTCGTCCTCGCCGGGGTTGTCCCAGGCGTGCGCGGCGCGGGCCGAGAAGGTCGTCGAGTCCCCGGCCTCCAGGAACCGGGGCTCGCCGTCCACGCTGAGGCGCAGCGTGCCGCGGACCAGGTACGCGAAGACGGTCTCCGCCTCCAGGCTGTACGCACCGCCCGAACCGCCGCCGGGCCGCAGGATCGTCCGCATGACCTGGACGTGCCGTTCCTCGGCGGGTGTGAGCAGGAACTCCTCGATGCCGTGCCCGCCCATCTCCAGCTTGGCACCCCGGCCGCCCTTGACGACGTCCTGGTCCGGATAGTCGAAGAGGGTGGCGATGCCGGTGCCCAGCGCCTCGCAGATGCGGATCAGGGTCGGGACGGACACCGAGGTCTTGCCGCGCTCGGCGAGGCTGACGAACCCCTTGGTCACGCCTGCGGATTCGGCGACCTGAGCGAGCGTCAGCCGCTGTGCCAGGCGGAGCTCACGCAGCCGCGGACCGATCGTGGACATGTGGGTGTCAGGGGCTTCGGGCATGGCGGACACGCTACCTGTCCAGGGGGTCACGGGCAGTGGCCGGGGAGAAGTGCAGGTCACAAGGGTCTTTACCGACCGAGTTTAGTGCTGTAAAACATTGACGAAAGTTTAATGGCGCTAAACAAGGCGTCCATCAGGGCCTCCCGGGGGACTCCCGTGCCGCCCTCTCCTCCCCCGCCCGTCCCGCACCACCCGAGGAGTGAGCCGATGAGCTCCCCGTCATCCCAAGAGAACACCGCACGCACCGTGCGCGGCGTCGTCTTCCGCTCCCCGGAGCAGGAGGTGACCGTCACCGACGTCACTCTGGCCCCTCCCGGTCCCGGAGAGGTGGAGGTCGCCGTGACGGCGGCCGGTGTCTGCCACTCCGACCTGCATGTCATCCGCGGCGAGTGGGACCACCCCACCCCGGTCGTGCTGGGACACGAGGGCTCGGGCGTGGTCACCGCGCTCGGCGAGGGTGTCACCGGTCTCGAACCCGGCGACCACGTCGTCCTGTCCTGGGTTCCCTCCTGCGGCACCTGCCGCTTCTGCGTATCCGGGCGCCCGGCCGCGTGCAGCCTGGTCGCCGAGGTCGTGGCACCCGGCGGCGTGCTGTACGACGGCACCAGCAGGCTCTCCGTCGACGGCGAGCCCGCCCACCACTACCTCGGCGTCTCCTCGTTCGCCGAACGCGTCGTCGTCCCCGCCTCCGGAGCGGTGAAGGTGCGCAAGGACGCGCCCCTCGACGTGATCGCCCTGGTCGGCTGCGCCATCGCCACCGGTGTCGGCGCGGTCCGCAACACGGCGGGCGTCGAGGCCGGGGCCACCGTCGCCGTCATCGGCTGCGGCGGAGTGGGGCTGTCCTGCGTCCAGGGCGCCCGGCTGGCGGAGGCCGGCCGCATCGTCGCCGTCGACGTCGTCCCCGAGAAGCTGGAGCTGGCCCGCAGGCTCGGCGCGACGGACACGGTCGACGCACGTGACGGCAATGTCGTCGAGGCGCTGCGGGCCCTGGTCCCGGAAGGGCTCGACTACGTCTTCGACGCCATCGGCAAGATCGAGACCACCGAGCAGTCCATCGCGGCGCTCGGGCAGGGCGGCGCCGCCGTCATCGTGGGACTGCCGCCCACCGGCCGCACCGCACGCTTCGACCCGCTCGCGCTCGCCGAGGCCGACCAGCGCATCCTCGGTTCCAACTACGGCTCGGTCGATGCCGCCCGCGACATCCCGGAACTGGTGGACCTCGTGGTGTCGGGTGAGCTCGACGTGGAATCGATGATCTCGGCACGGCGTCCGCTGGACGAGGCGGGCGACGCACTGGCCGACCTCGCCGCCGGGCACGCCCTGCGTCAGCTGCTGATGATGGAGGACCGGACATGAGCACCGCCGGAAAGCAGGCCGCGTCCGGAAAGCCCGCCGACGGACTGGCCCACCGCTCCGTCTCCACGTTCGAGGTCGGCGCGCAGAGCGTCGCGAACGTCGCGCCCAGCGCCGTCATCGCGTTCGCCCCCGCCAGCATGGCGGCGTCCGCGGGCAACGGCGCGTGGTTCTCGTTCTTCCTGGCCATGGCCGCCGTCCTCGCCATCGCGTACTGCATCTGCGTCTTCGCCCGCCGGCGCGCCGGTGTCGGTTCGCTGTACGCCTTCTCCCGGCTCTCGCTCGGCGCGTCCGGCTCCTTCGTGACCGGCTGGGCCCTGCTCATCGGAGCGGTGTGCATCGGCTCGGGCTCCCTCGCGGGCGCCGGGTACTACACGGCACGCGCGCTCGACCAGATCGGCATCGGGATCTTCACCGGTGTCACCGGGCAGATCCTGCTCGACCTGCTGCTGGCCGCCGTCGCGATGCGGCTGACGATCGCCAGTGTGCGCACGGCGGCGCGTGTCGCCTCCGTGCTGGAGGTCGTGTCGATCGTCCTCATCGTCGTCGTGCTGGTTCCCGCGTTCCTCAAGAGCGGGAACGTCATCGACACCGACCAGCTGAGCCTGAGCGGTTCCACCCTCGACGGTGTCGTCTTCGCCGTCGTGCTCGGCGTGCTCGGCTTCGTCGGATTCGAGGGGGCCGCGTCGCTCGGCGCCGAGGCCACCGACCCGTACAAGGCGATCCCCCGCTCGGTGATGGGCAGTGCCGTGCTGGCCGGTGTGCTGTACATGTTCGCCACGTACGCGCAGGTCGCCGGGTTCGGCGGGGCCGACGCCCTGGCGAAGAGCTCCGACCCGATGGACGAACTGGCGGAGCTGTCGGGACTCGGCTTCCTGAAGTTCTTCCTGCACGCGGGCTTCGCGGCGTCGTTCGTGGCCGTGGTGATGGCCTGCATCACCGTCGCCGCCCGCCTGCTGTTCGGCATGGCGAAGGAGGGTGTGATGCCGGCCCGGCTCGGTGTCGCCCATCCCCGTCACCGGACCCCGTCCGTGGCGATCTGGGCCGTCGCCCCGTTCGTGGCGCTGCCCGCGGTGTTCGTGGTCGGTGCCGGTACCGCGCCGCTGAACGCGACGTCGTACATCGACACGATCGGCGTCTTCGGCTACATGCTCAGCTACACCCTGGTGTGTCTGGCCGCACCGCTGTTCGTGCGCCGGATCGGTGCCCGCGGACTGCTCGTCACCTGGGCCCTGGGGCTGATCGGCGCCGCCGCGATGGTGTACGTCTTCTACCGCAACCTGTGGCCCGCCCCGGACTGGCCGCTGAACGTCCTTCCGTACGTGTTCGTCGGCGCGCTGGTCGTCGGCGTGGTCGGCTTCGCCGTACTGCGGGTCCGCAGGCCGGAAGTCGCCGAACGCGCGGGAACGTTCGCGGACGACCTGGACTGACCCGCACCTCCTCTCCCCGATGCCCGGCCTCCCTGCGCACCCGCGCGGGCGGGGCCGGGCCCCGTGCGTCGTTGGGCCCGACTTTGGGGCCAAGGGCCCAGGTCACCCGGCTCGTACACCCGTACGCTCACACGCACACACCCGCAAGCACAACTGCGGGCGCAGGCAGGGCATGTGGGCGTCGGAGAGGAAGAGCCGTGACTGGTGACGGGGGCTGGGGAAGCGGAAGCACGGGCCGCATACCACCAGGGAGCGGGGGTGGTTCCGGCGCGAGCGGTGGCGTGTTCTTTTCGCTGACCCGCAGTTGGGCCGCCGGCGCCCTGGTCTACATCGCAGCCGGGTATCTGGTGTCGCGCGGTCTCGTCGAACTGCTCGCCACCGACGAACGGCTCGCCTCCTTCGGCTGGCGGCTCGGCCTGCTGCACGTGCCGAACGTCATCACGACCGTGCTCACGGTCCTGGCCTCGGCCCGGGTCCTGCCCGACGAACAGCGCGAGTCCCGTCTGCTGACGCTGCTGGCCTCCCTGGGTGTCCCGGTGGCCGCGCTCGTCTACGGATTCGCCGTGTCCTGGCATCTCGTGGGCCTTGAGGGCACGTTGATGCCGATCGTCACGCTCGCGACCGGTGCGGCAGCGGGTATGGCCGTCGACCGGCTGCTGGAGGACCGCGAGGACGAGTCGCCCGCGCCGTACCAGCCGTACTCCTGGCGGGACAGCGGGGCCACCGCCGTGGAGTACCTCGGGGTCGTCGTCCTCGTCGTCACGATGATCGGCGCGATGGCCATGGCCGGGGTCGGCGGGCATATCGGGGAACGCATCCGCTGTGCGATCAGTTCGCTGGGCGGCGGCGGTGCGACCTGCTCCACCGGCGGCGGCGACGACACGACCGCGAAGCCCAAGACGGACGCCGACTACGAGCCCAAGATGTGCCAGGTCTCCAGCATCTCCGACACCGTCGGCGACAAGGTCAAGATCGGCTGGTTCGAGTGGGGCAACGAGTACGGCTTCCAGCAGAAGGTCAGCCAGGCCAACACGGACGTGAACGGGGACGGCAAGGTCGACGAGAACGACAAGCTGGTCTACATGACGTTCACGGACGCCGCCTCGGCCGGAGCCACCGCCAGCACCCCCGGCGTCAAGCTCGGCAAGCTGGGCAAGGCGGATGTGGACGTCGGCGGCGGCGTCAAGATCACCAACGGTGACACCTGGGTCTTCAAGAGCGAGGAAGACGCTCAGAAGATGCGGGACGACATCGAGGAAATGAAGATGTGGGAGACGTCCACCAAGTACAGCGGCGGCTACGGCGGCGGCTGGTACTCCGGGATGAAGTGGGCCGACAAGAAGAAGGACGTCGAGGACAAGATCGGCGACAAGAAGATCTCGTACTCGACCATCGGCCTCAACGCCTACGTGGACGGCGGTCTCTCCATCAGCGCGGGCGACGAGTCCGAACTCGGCGCCAAGCTCGGCGGCAAGGCCAAGTTCTCCCCCGAGGTGACCATCACCAAGGACGACGTCAACGGCAACGAGTCGTACACGTACACCGCCAAGCTGGAGCTGGAGGGCAAGGTCAGCGGTTCGGCCGGCCCGCTCGGCGGCACGGCCGCCGCGAAGGACAACCGGACCGGCGCGATCACCGTCACCCGCGACCAGAAGACCGGCAAGATCGTCCGCATCGACATGACCCAGACCGTCGAGGGCGGCTCGACGTCCGACAAGGGCGAGGCCAAGGGCGACAACGGCAAGAAGGACGGGGACAAGCGCGGCGGCAAGGTCAGCGGCACCGACTCCTCCGGCGAGACCGGCATCCAGGTCCAGACGAACTCGATCGTCTTCGGCAAGGAGACGGACCAGGCCACCGAGGACAAGCGGGCCGTCGCCGAGCAGTGGCTGAACGGCTCCGGCAACAACACCGCCCCGTTCGAGTACATGTTCGGCGATCACTCCCTGCAGCAGAAGCCCACCGGAACCGACCCGTTCGACCAGCTGATGTTCCAGGACGGCCTGTCGAGCACCATGAACTACCTCGGTCAGACGGACGCCCAGGAGTTCGGCTTCGAGGTGTCGCTCGGCATGAGTCTCGGGTTCTCCATCTCCGACGAGCACAAGAAGGAGACACTGACGGACGCCCAGTTCCTCGGGGCTCCGCAGGGTGACAAGCGCTCGTACCTCCCGTACAGCTACTGCGCCAAGTAACCTCCGCCGCAGGGAAGGTGCGGATGCGGCACACGGCGACCACGCACGACGACAAGGCGATAGGCGATGACGACGATGAAGATGTCCCGGGCGATCGGCGCAGCTGCTGCCGCCGCCATCGGCCTCGCCCTGCTCACGGGCTGCGGCGACGACGCCGCAGCCCTTCCGGAGGGCTGGGGCAAGCTCGACACCAAGAGCCTGTCCGTCGGCTACCCGGAGAAGAAGGGGTACAAGGAGCAGCCCGCGGCCGACCGTGCCGAGGCCAACGCCGCTGTCGCGCTGAAGGAGGAGAGCGGACTGCGTACCGGCATGGTCTCCGTCCAGCTCGACTTCGCCACGGGCATCGACGACGCGGGTGAGGCTGCCGCCGCGGCGGGTGCGGGCATCGGTCTCGGGGCGACCCGGAAGGAGACGTCGGACGTGCGGCTCGCGGGTGCGGAGAGCGCCCGTGACGCCCGCCGGATCGACTACGAGTTCACATCGAGCGGCAAGGAGCAGACCCCGGCGCCGGGCACCGTGATGACGGGGGTCGTGGTGGCGGGCGTCGATTCGAAGGATGTGCCGTTCGCGGTCCGGATCAATGCGGTGAAGGGCGCGCTGAGCCGCCAGGACCTCGACGCGTTCGTCGACTCGATCACGGTCAAGTAGCGGATCGGGGGCGCTCGTTCATGCAGGTCCTGCCCGGAGGAACGGCCACGTTCCTGCTGCTCTTCGGTCTCCTCCTCGGGGCGTTCGCCGTCCGGTCGGGGCTGCGGCTGAGACGGGTGCTGTGGCTGGTCCGGCACGGCGAACACGTCGAGGGCCGGTGCGCGGACCGGCGGACGGTCGACCGGGGGCCGGGCCAGGAGCGGAGTTACGCCACCGAGTACGTCTTCGCGTTCCGTACCCGCGACGGGCGCGACATCGAGTTCACCGACCACGCCCCGGGCCCGTTCGGCTTCGAGGTCGGGGCGCCGGTCCGGATCAGCTACGACCCGGCGGCCCCCTCGAAGCACGCCACGGTGGCGGGCCCGGGGGCATGGGGGCCGGTGCTGATGCCGGCGGTGTTCACCGTCGTACCGGCGGTGTTCGCGGTGGGGCTGCTGGCCGGATTCGCGGCGATGCGCGGATGGCTCTGAGACACGCCGCTCACGGGCGCGCAGGTGTCAGAACGTGGCCCGGTCGAACGGCACCGGGAGCCTCTCCAGCGCCCCGGCCTCCCGCAGCCGCGTGTTCGCCTCGATGATCGTCTCGATGTCCGGGGATTCCGTACCGCCACGGGTGAGGTCGATGACGAGCCCGCCATGTGCGGTGCGGACGTACGCCCCGGGCAGCCCCTCGGGGGCGAGGGCGGCACGACCGGCGGAGAGGAAGACCGCTCGGCCGCAGCGGGGGTCGCTGTTCGCCAGGTCGAACCGCTCGGCCACCGCCCGGTACTGCGGCCTGTCGTACACCTGCCCGGCGTCGATCTCCCAGTTCTCCGCGAGGAGGCGCAGGATCTGTGGAGCGCGCCGGATCACCTCCGCGGTTTCGTCCACCTCGCGCGACCGGAAGGCGAGCGAGACGGAGTTCACCGCATAGTGCGAGGTACTGCCCGCGTGAATCGCCATGGACACGCGCGGCGCAGCGGGGTTCTGCGCCCACAGCGACGTCGTGTAGCCCACCACGTCGAGGTCGGGGCCCGTGTTCTTCCGCTCGATGTACTCCGTCAGTGCGGGGACCGCGGGCTCCAGCACGGGATCGGACGGGAGGTCGTCGCCGGCCTCGTGCCATACGTCGAACGTCGGGCCGTCGATGTCCTTGAGCGCGGTGAGCGTGCCGGACCAGCGTTCGGCGATGCCCGGCACGGATTCCCCGCGAAGGCCCCAGAAGCCGTTGACCACGACGTTCAGCACGACATGTTCTCCCTCGGGCCTCATGCCTCGGTTCGCGTACGCCGCCCCGTCCGGCGTTCAGCCGATCACGTCCCCCGGGGTGGGGATCACCTTAACCGGGATGCCCCGGTCCTCGAACATCTCTCGCGCCGCCTCGGCGACGTCCGGATCGGAGAAGTGCCACTCGACCGGCTTGCCGCGTGCCGCGTCGACCTGCCGGCGTGCCTGTTCCGCCCACCGGTCGGAGACCTTCGACGTGAGCGTCCCGGTGTCGGCGTTGTAGTAGTCCTTGTTCTTGTACCCGTACTTGGCTTCCAGGTAGGTGCCGCGTGAGGCGTCCCAGCCGTCGAAGTCGACCGGCTTGCCGGTGAGCTTGTCGAGCGGTACGCGGTACTCCTTGCCGCGGCCCACCTTGGAGATCTGCTCCTGGTACCGGGCACCCATCTCGGTGGGGTAGTTCCACACGCCCGGCTTGATCGCCTGCCAGTTGCCCTCGCCGCCGTCCTTGGCCCCGGCCGGCGGGTCCTTCAGGTCCTTGTACCAGGCGGGCTTCGGCTGGTTCTGGGCGCGCTCCAGCTCCTTCTTCCGCTTGGCCGCGTCGGCGGCCTTCTTCGCCTCGTCGGCCAGCTTCTGGGCCTCGTCGGCGGCCGCCTTCTTCTCCGGGTCGACCTCGTCGCACTTGCCGGTGAGAAGTCCGACGGGCACGGACACGGGGGGCGCTGCCACGACACCGGTGCCCGAGCCGGACAGTCCCATGCCTGTACCGCCGCCGTACGGGACTCGCACGCGGCCGCCCATGCCGACGGTGCAGCCCTTGAGGCCGGCCTTCTCGGCGGCGTCGTCGGCGTGCTTCTGCGCTTCCTTGGCGGCCTTTTCCGCACCCGCGACATCGCCCGCCTTGGCGGCCTTCTTGGCCTTGTTCGCGGCCTCCGACGCCTTCTCGGCGACTTCGCCGAGCTTGCCGAGTTTCCCGAGCTTGCCGAGCTTTCCGCCCTTGCCGATGAGCTTGGCCTCGCCGTAGCCGGGGATGAACAGCGAGCCGATGTTCCAGAGGCCGGTGCCGATCGCCTGGCCCTCGTTGCCCTTCTTCCACATGTCACGGACGTCGTCGCCGATGAACACGTCGTCCAGGACGTTCAGCCCGGTGCCTCCGGACGCCTTGGTCCAGTCCCAGACCGCGCCGAGGTAGTCGCCCTTGGACCACTTGTCCCCGGCGCCCTTGGAGTCCTCGCTCCACTTGTCGCCGAGGCTCTTGCCGTAGTCCTTCAGACCGTTCCACGCCTTGATGGGGTGGAAGATCGTGTCGAGGGTGCCGGTGACGTCGCCCCACAGTCCGTCGCCGACCAGCCCCTTGACGAAGCCACCGGTCTGGTGTGCGGCACAGGAGAAGAACGCGCCGACGCCGGAGGTGCAGCTCTCGCCGGGCTTCTCGGCACCGCTGTCGCTGCTGTTGTTGTCGCTGTTGTCGCTGTTGTCGCTGTTGTCGCCACCGTCCGGGCCGCCGGACGTGTCCACGTCGTCTCCGCCGTCGTCGACCTGGGTGGCGGTGTCGCCTCCACCAGGGCCTCCGGCGGCGTTGGAGCCTCCGGCCGCGTCCGAGCCACCGACAGTGCCGGCGTCCGTATTGCCGCCCGCGACGGATCCGCCCTGGTCCGTACCGCCGGCCGCTGCCGCGCCGCCCTGAGCCGTACCACCGGCTGCCGCCGCGCCGCCCTGAGCCGTACCACCGGCTGCCGCCGCGCCGCCCTGGTCAGTGCCGGGCCCGCCGGATTCCGTGCCGCCGGAGTCCTTCCCGTCGCCCGCCACCACGTCGCCGCCGGGACCGGGGCACGCGCTCCCGGTCAGCTGGCAGATCGCGTTCTGCATCTGACCGGTCAGTTGGGCGCCGATGCCCGTGACGACGAGTCCGCCGATGAGGGCCACGACCACCAGGACCATGCCCAGGTATTCCAGCGCGGTCTGACCTTCGTCGTCGCGACGCCACTTGATCATCCGAGCGATGCTGAACCGTCGGTGCGGCACGCGCTGTTCGAGGGGCAGCTCGAACCAGTCGCGCGAGCTGGGCCGGAACAGCAGCACGATGACGGCCACAGGCATCACCAGCTGTGTCACGCCTCGCCCGCCGCCGTCCTGGCCGAGGGTCGCCAGCGCTCCGAGGGTGAGCCACACGTGTACGACAAGGAGTCCGCGCCAGACCCAGACGCCGCCGGTCCGCAGGTACAGCGAGAGCACGAATGCCATCACGCTCGGCAACGCCGCGTACAGCAGCAGTCCGAGCAGTTGGCCGTCGACCTCGTTGAGCGCCGACGCCACCGTCAGGACACCGACGCCGCCCAGGACAGCTGCCGCGAAGAGCAACCGGACGAGGACCAGCACAGCCTGCAGCGGACGCGGCAACGACTGGTTGCCCCGCTGAGCCACGACAGCGCCCCCACCGGCGCCCCCCGAAACTGCAAATCCGCCTATGCCAGACACGACGAAGCCCCCAGCTTGCCGACGTGCGGCCACAGTTCAGCCACTTCACCCATCCGACCACATCGGCACCCATCGGGCATGGGCCTCAGGACCCAATGCAAGGCTCAAAGCCGTGAATACCGCCAGGAGTTGCCGGGGATCGGGGGCGGGCGGCCGGGGCCGGGGCCGTCGCCAGGTCCAGGGCCGGGGCGAGGTTCAGGGCCGGGGCCGGGGCCGGGGCGAGGTTCAGGGCCGGGGCCGGGGCCGGGGCCGGGTGAGCCGCCACGGCTACCGGCTGGGGACCTCGCTCCCGAACAGCATCCAAGGCGACTGGTCGAAGGACGCCACCCCGGCCAACTGCGGCTGCAGCGCGGCGATCTCATGCCGCACGGCAAGCGTGTCCGGCCAACTGTCGAAGCACGTCGTCCCGTTGATGACGACGCCGCTCCAGTCGGTCGCCGCCGAGGCACCCTCCCGGTCGACCACGAAGCCGATACAGAGCACGGAAGCGCGCCCTATCGCTTCCCTGATCGCCCGCGCGGCCGCCTCCTGCTCGTCCCCCGTCAGCCGACCGAATCCGAATTCGAGCGCGACCACTCGGTCCTTCATCCGCCGGACGCGTGCCGGAACGACGGTTCCGCTCTTCACCCACAGCAGGAAGTCGATCCTGTCGATCCGTTGCAGACCGGCCAGGAGCACGAGCTGCTCCCTGGTCACCCACGAGGAGGTGCCCCACGGATCCGGCCCCGGGCCGAGGAGTGTGACCCGCCGTGTGACGGGATGTCTGAGCCGCAGCCCCGCCGCGTCGAGATCACCGAAGAGGGACTCGGCGTCCGGGCGGCTCCAGCCGAGGTGGTACGAGTAGAAGAAACCGTCACTCATCGACACATCACCCCATGGAACGGATACAGGTGGAGCGTGCTGATCAAGCGTGCGTAGGGGCGCGTCGGACAGGCGTCCGTGACAGCGCCCGGTCAGATGTGCTCACGATCGGGTCACGGCCGAGCGTAATGAGACACGCTTGCCGGGGCGTGGGCCCACGGACCCAGGAGCGGGCCCCAATGAACAGGCCCGGCCCGAACCAGCAGGCCCGGCCCTCCATCGCCTCTCCGCAGTGCACCGGCCGACAGGCCGGGGCTCCCGCCTCAGGCCGGGGCTCCCGCCTCAAGCCGGGAAAAGTGAATGGACAGGGGTCGGACCATCACACATCGTTGGCGTCGATGACACGCACCGATTCGCCTCCCGCATGGGACGAGCGCACCCAGTTGGCCACCTTCCTCGACTACGCGCGCGACACCGCCCGCGCGAAGTGCGAGGGCGTCTCGCCCGACGACGCCCGCCGCGCCCCGCTGCCCGGCTCGCCCCTGATGACGGTCTCCGGACTGATCAACCACCTCAGCTGGGTCGAGTACTACTGGTTCGAGGTGGTCTTCCTCGGCGGTGAGGACGAAGGGCCGTGGACGGACGAGGACCCCGACCGTGAGATGCGCATCGCGGTGGACATGCCGCTCGCCGAGGTGCTGGCGGAGTACGGAAGACGGACCACCCGCTATCGCGAACTCGTCGCCTCCCACAGCCTGGACACACCCGCCAAGCGCCCGCACAGGGACAGCCGGTACCCGGATCTGCGCTGGATCGTGCTGCACCTGATCGAGGAGACCGCGCGGCACAACGGCCACCTCGACCTGATCCGGGAGATCGTCGACGGCACCACCGGCGTCTGAGCCGTGGTGCGGCAGCAGGGTCGCCCGCCGGGCCGGCCCGCTGCCTTCTCCCCCTGCTGTCCGAGCTATCCGACCGCGGCCATCCGGGGCACGAGGCGCTCGGCGACCTGCTGGGTGAAACTGACCGGGTGCCGGTCGGGAAGCACCTGGATCTCAGTGATGCCGAGATCCGCGTACGCCTCCGCGTCGGCGAGGAACCTGTCCGGCCTGTCCAGCACCGGGCCGTTGTACATCACGGTCTTCGCGATCGCGTCGTAGTCACGGCCCTCCGCCCTGCAGTGCGCGCGCAGCACGTCGAGCTTGTGGGCCACTTCGTCCTGGCCGGTGGCGAACAGATTGCAGGCGTCCGCGTAGCGGGCGACCAGCAGCAAGGTCTTCCGCTCGCCTCCACCGCCGATCATGATCGGCGGGCGTTCGCCGATCGGTTCCGGCACGCACAGCGTCTCGGCGAGTCGGTAGTGGCGCCCCTGAAAGGGGCCGTTGTCGTCGCTCCACATCTGCAGGCAGATGCGAATCGTCTCCTCCAGCCGTTCGAACCGCTCACTCATCGGGACCACCGGCACGCCGAGCCCGTACTGCTCCCGCTCGTACCAGGAGGCGCCGATGCCGAGTCTGGCCCGCCCGCCCGACAGCACATCGAGACTGGTGACGATCTTCGCCAGCAGTCCCGGATGCCGGTACATGACACCCGTGACCATGAGACCGAGCGTCATGCGTTCGGTCAGCGCCGCCACATAACCGAGTGTCGTATATCCCTCCAGCATCGGTTCGTCGGCCGCACTGAGCGGGGTCTC
The DNA here is from genome assembly GCF_042885475.1 of Streptomyces sp. NPDC058051. Lineage (NCBI taxonomy): Bacteria > Bacillati > Actinomycetota > Actinomycetes > Kitasatosporales > Streptomycetaceae > Streptomyces > Streptomyces sp. NPDC058051. The sequence continues at coordinate 167,990 of NZ_JBHVRW010000012.1, read as the reverse complement.
CATCTGGAAGTAGTGGTCCATGACCGTGAACGACGCGATCCCGGACTCGTCGGCGATCCGCGCCGACTCGGCGAGCGTGGGTGCGATGAGCGCAGGATCGGTGGGTTGCGAGTAGTTCCAGTAGTGCAGACCGAGCTTCACGTCCGACCTCCGCGGGTCAAGGGGGAGCAGGCCGAGGCGGTGTTGCCGCCCCGGACGACTGCGACACGGCATCCGAGCGTTGAGCCAACATGTTCATCCAACACCCTCGGCAGGGGGCGTCGTGAGTTATCCACAGGCAGGCGCGCCGCACGCCGTTCCGGTGGATTCTGACTCCATGACGACGCACGCGCTCACGACGGCACCACGGCACCACGGCACCACGGCACTCGCTTGCGGACGGGCGCGGAGACATGACCGAACAGGGAGGGGCAGGGCCGGCGACGACAAGTCCCTTGCTTGCCAGCGCAGTTGACTCAACCACCCCTCGGCGACTCGGCCCCTCGGTCGTCCCGGATCAATACCACAACGCTGGAGGGAAGCGAGGCCCTCCGACGAGTGGTCGCGCCGGATACGTCCGGTGATCAACCAGCAGTCGTTCAACGTTCACCTTCCGCGTCGATTCTCCTCCTCAGGCGGCCCATGCAGCCCATGCGGGGCCACAGCGCACAGCCGCAGCGGGCGGCCATCAGCACGAGGAGCGTCATGGGACACGGACACGGGCATCACCACCATCACGACCACGACCACGACCACCAGCACGAGGCGACGCCGCTGCCCGCGGCGTTCGACACCTCCCTCCCGGACGAGGCCCTGAGCCCCGAGCAGCAGTCCCGCCGCACCCTGCTGCGCCGGGCCGGCCTGCTCGGCGCCGGCCTGGCCGCGAGCAGCGTCCTGGCCGGTGCGACGAGTACCCCCGCGTTCGCCGGCTCCCGTTCCACTCCCCGCGGCGGCAAGGGATTCCTGTGGCTGGCCGGTGACCACCACATCCACACGCAATACAGCACCGACGGCAAGTACCGGGTCGTCGACCAGGTCCGTCAGGGTGCCCGGCACGGCATGGACTGGCTGGTCATCACCGACCACGGCCGCGCCGTGCACGCCAAGATCGGCGTGGAGAAGGTCAACCCGGACATTCAGGCGGCCCGCTCCACCCACAAGGACACCCTGGTCTTCCAGGGCCTGGAGTGGAACATCCCGGCAGCCGAACACGGCACCGTCTTCGTGCACCCGGGCAAGAACGAGGTCGCCGTTCTCAAGCAGTTCGAGACCGACTACGACGGTGCCGTCAAGTTCGCCACCGGTTCGACGCCCGCCAACGAGGCGCTCGCCATCGCCGGCCTGTCCTTCCTCTCCGACCAGGTCAAGCGGCGCAAGGTCAAGGACGCGCTGATGCTCGCCAATCACCCGGCGCGCAAGGGCATCGACTCCCCGCACGAGATCCGCGCCTGGCGCGACGCGACCTCCGGCAGCCACCGCATCGCCGTCGGCTTCGAGGGCGCCCCCGGCCACCAGGCTGGCGGCCTGCCCAAGCCGCTCGGCCCCGGCGGCGCCCGCGGCATCTACGACGGCAGCCCGGAGGGCGACTCCTTCGCCGCGTACCCGCTGGAGAGCTACCGCACCTGGGGCGGCTTCGACTGGATGACCGCCACCGTCGGCGGCCTGTGGGACAGCATGCTCGCCGAGGGCAAGCCCTGGTGGATCACCGCCAACTCCGACTCCCACCAGGTCTACGCCGACACCGCGGCCCGCGGCGGCGGCAGCTTCGACACCAACGGCCGCTACGACGACCCCGTCTACAACGGCCAGCTCGACATCGCGCAGAACGATTTCTGGCCCGGTTACTACAGCCGCACCCACGTCGGCGCCGAGGACTTCTCCTACGCCGCCGTCATGGACGGCATCCGTGCCGGCCGGGTCTGGGTCGACCACGGCCAGCTGATCAGCGGCCTCGACGTGCGGGTGTCCGGCGGCAGCCGCTGGGCCACCCTCGGCGGCGCCCTCCAGGTCAAGAAGGGCACCCGCGTCACCCTCACCGTGGACGTGGCGCTGGCCGGCGGCCCCAACTGGGCGGGCTTCCAGCCCACCCTGGCCCGCGTCGACGTCATCCAGGGCAACGTCACCGGCGAGGTCAAGGACAAGGACACCTTCACCACCCCGGGCACCAAGGTCGTCAAGTCGTACGAGGTGAACAAGAACTCCGGCACGGTCACCCTCACCTACGACCTGGGCCGCGTCGACCGCCCGGTCTACCTCCGTCTGCGCGGCACCGACGGCAACCGCTCCGCCGTCGGCTCGATGGGTGCCTCCGTCGACCCGGCCGGCCCGGCCATCGACGTCGTCGGCGACGCGGACCCGTGGCGCGACCTGTGGTTCTACTCCAACCCGGTCTGGGTCCTGCCCTCGTGACACCACCGCCGTACGTCATCGCGATCGACACCGACCTGACGAAACTGCGCGAGGCCGATCACCTGCTCCAGGACCTCGCGGTCGACCTCGGTCTCCCCGAGACCGTGTTCGGCTGCACCCACCTGGTGCGGGACGGCGACCGGCCGCGTGTGGCACTGTCCCTGGCCGCCGGGTCCGAGGCCGTCATCGACACCGCCCGGGTCCGGCTCACGGACCAGGGCTACCGGGTGACGGACGGCGCATGGGACGAAGCCGGGCGTGCGGTGCTGTATCCCGGCGCCGACGCCCTGACCGGCACCCTCACGGTCGCGGAGCTGGTGAGCCGTTCGGTGATCGAGCGGGTCCAGGTCCTCGGCGCGGCAGACGCGCCGACGCCTGACACGCTCCTGGTCACACGGGAGTTCGTCCGTCCGCGATGGCAGAACGGCGAACTGGTCCTCGCCGCCATGCCCGCGACGGGCGGCACGCTGGTCCCGTTCGAGGTCCCCGACCCCACGCCGTGCTGCGCGGACCACTGAGGGATCGAGGCCGACCCGTCTCGACGGGCCCGTTCGACGCAGAGCCGAACGGGCCCGCATCAGTTGTCCTTACGATGTCCGACGCCGATAGCCCGCAGGTGCCGCGCGGTTCACAGACCGAACGCCCTCAAGCATGCGGCCCCACTCACCGCCCCAGTCGTCGACCACGGCCACCAACAACCACGGCGCCCGCCGACGCCGCGCGTCACAGAGCGCTGCCATGCCCGCCATTTGCTGTAGCCGGACAACGGCAGGGGCCCGACACCGCAATGCGCTGGCGGTGTCGGGCCCTTGCTGTGGCGCGAATCCTCAGGAGGACGTGCCGCGCGGGAAGGAGACCTCCACGCGCCGGTTCTTCTTCCGGCCCTCTTCCGAACTGTTGTCGGCGATCGGGTACTGCTCGCCGTATCCGCGGATCTCGAAGCTGACGCCCGACCCCAGGTCCTTCACCAGCACCGCCTGCACAGCGTTGGCGCGCTGCTTGGACAGGACATCGCCGTGTGCCGCCGAACCGAGATTGTCGGTGAAGCCGAAGACGCGCACCTTGGTGGCGTTCTGCTTCTTGATCTCAGTGGCGATGGCAGCGATGCGCGCGTTCGCCGCGGAGCTCAGCTTGGCGCTGTCCTTCCCGAAGAGGACCTCGGCCTGGAGTGCGAACTTGATGTTCGCGTTGCTGTCCTCGCGACGCTCCTCACCGCCCTCGTCCTCGACAACCTGGATGATGTCGAGCACCTTGCCCGGCGCAAGAGTGCCGCCGTCCGGCATCTTGAGGTCAGGGTCTTTGCCGTCCAACTCGACCGGCGGCTCGGACGACGCCTCCGTGCCTGGCGGCACACTCGGGCCGTCATCGGCCACAGCCGTCGTCACGCCGAAGACGGTGGTGCCGGCCAGCAGCGCTGCCGCAGCGACGAACCGCCCAGCGACATAGCGTCGCCTTTGCTGTGCACGAACACATTTCATGTCGGCCATCACCCTGAGATCCTCAGCGAGGCAGTGGCGAACGTCGGCAGCGTGAAGTCGACTTCGTTGGTGGTTTCCGGCGGTGCCGGGAACTGCATGAAGACAGAGACCGACTTCCCGGGCTGGATCGCTGTCAACCCGGTGGTGCAGAGGCAACGCCCATCCGTGTCCCGAAGAATGTAGTAACGCTTCTTGCCGATCTTGTCGACAAGCGTCGCGCCTGCTACGGAATTCGGGTTCTTGGCCACGAGGGCAGCCTCGCTGCCTGCCCACTGACCGGCACTGCGAATGTCGTCCCCGTCATTCTTGATCACAGCACTTACAGTGACGAACCCGCCACTGTCACGCTTGACCTCGTTGACGACAAGGGTCAGCCCATCGCGTCCGTTGACCTGCGCGAGCTTTACATTCGGGTCCACGTTCTCGCCGGCAGCCGTGTCCTCCTGCTTCGCGTCCTTGTCCCCTTCCGGGGATTGGGACGGCGCAGACGAGGGCGACGAATCGCCCTCGTTGGACTTTCCGCCACCGCCGTCAGTACCGCAGCCAACAGCGGCCAGAGCCATTGCCGCGGCCAGTGAGACGGCTGCCACGGCCCTTCGGGACCTGGTGGAGCACCGAATGCTCATGGGTTCTGAATCCTTTACTCGTCGTTCGCCATCAATTGTCGACCAGGTGCACGTCGTAGAGGATCTTGCTCACCTGAGACCAGGGCGGAGGACTACCCGGACGGATCTCGAGAAAGTCCTTGCCACACGTGAAGAAGAAAATGTCCCGAATGCTGTCATCATTGAGATCGACCGATGTCCAATGACAACGGAACTTGATGACAGCCGTGGCCGTGGCCTTCGCGAACTTCCTCTTCGTCCCGGGAATGACTGACGAGTCGACCGGCTTGTCGCCCTCTACCTTGACCGTGATCCTGTCCTCGTAGCCGCCGGGCATCGGCCGGCAGTACTCGACCTCGGCCTGATTCGCGGAGGCAAGCCCCTCAGCTGCGGGGCAACCCGTCACCGGGTGGCTTTCAAGGTATGCATCGAGCAAGTCCTCGGGAAGCGAGGCGAGGAACGGCGCCTCGAACTGGTCACGCGCCTCATCGGCCGCAGCCAGCGCCGCAGCGTCCGCGGCCCCCTGGGCACCATTACGCAAGGCGGAAGCCTTGCCGACGGCAAAGAATGCGAACACGAGGAAGAGCAGGCCCGCCACCATCACTACGTAGATGGGGAAGGCCTGCCCTGCGTCGCGACGAAGGCGCCCGATCACGAGCCCGCGGTGATGGAGGTCACAAGGCCGTCGATCCGCTTCGAGATGTTGCCACCGATGCCCGTGGCCATGATCGCGCCGATGATCGCCACGACCACCAGGATGATGCCCAGGTACTCGAACGCGGTCTGACCGCGGTCCTTGGTCTCGTAACGCTTCTGGATCGCGCTGACCGCGGTGTTGGCCCAGCCGTTGATGCGAACGGCGGTCTTCAGGGTGATGTTCGACATGGGGTTCCCCTCCGGGTTCGGCCGACCGGTAGTCGGCCGACTCGCACGTTTCCTGGGTGTCGCCGGCGGATCCGGCTTCCTCCTGGCCGGAGCCGCTGGCGACATGAGAAACATACGACCGGACACCCTCCTCATCGGAGGGCCCCAGGGCCCATTCCCGGGCCCAAAGCACCAGTTGGGTCTGTGCCTCCGATGCCTGCCGCCAGGACCCAAATCCCGTCGCAGCCCCGCTCCCGTTCCCGTTCGCGCTCTCCCGCTCAGCCACGGTGACCACCGGCCTCGCGTGCCCCTCGTCCCGTCACGGGGGCCGTGCCGAGCCAGCGGGCGATGGCCTCGCTGCGGCTCGTGCTGTGCAGCTTGGTGAAGATGCGGTTGATGTGGTTCTTGACCGTCTTCTCACTGATGAAGCAGGTGGCGGCGATCTGCTGATTGCTCATGCCGGACGCGATCAGCTCCATGACCTCCACCTCCCGTGAACTCAGCCCGTACTGCTGCCTGTTGAGCGTCCTGCCCTGTTCCCCGGTCATGGAAGACTGTGCCACAACTGGTTGCAGATGCGAAAGACCCTGCGGTGCCCGGACAGGTCGCGGCGCAGGTGGAGACGGATCCTGCTTGGGCGCATGTGCAGGCGCATCGTGTTGCTGAACGGAACTCGGGGGGTGACCGTCATATCCGGTCTCCTGGTACGGAACGCCTGTGGTCAGCGCCGTCCCGAGACCTTCCGGAAGCGGTCGTGACTGCGGCCCCGGGCCCTGACGCATGTGAGCGAGGAGGGCATTGGCCGCGGTGGCGGTGAAGTGGGCGCGGCCGTCCTTCGTATCGCGCACGGCCTGCACCAGCTGATCGGCCGTGAACTCGCCGTGGACCAGGTAGCCGCTCGCGCCCAGGCGGAGCGCCTCGTGGACGATCTCGCTCTCGCGGCTGTAGGTCAGCATCATGACCGGGGCGATCCGGACGAGGTGGGGCAGGGCCGAGATGCCGTCGACGCCTGGCATGCGGACGTCCAGCAGGACGACGTCCGGGCGGTGCCCGACGGCCATGTCGTACGCCTGGCGGCCGTCCGCAGCCTCCGCGACGACGTCGATGTCGTCACGGCCGGAAAGCAGGACGCCGAGGCCGGCCCGGACCACGGGGTTGTCGTCGGCGACGACGACCCGCAGGGCGCTGGGCACGGCCATGGGCACCGCCGCGGGGAAGGGAGACATGGGCTCGGATGTCGCGGGCTGCTGGGAGACAGGGAACGCGTTGGAGCTGGGCTCCGAGTTGAGCGGGGTGACGTGCGGGGATGTGTGCTGGGACGCGTGGTTCTGAGCGGCCCAGTTCTGGCCCGACGCACGGGAGACGTCGTCCGGCATCTGCGACCTCCTCTCAAGGGTCTATGGGGGGTGAGGGTGGAATGAGAGCGGTTCAGTCGGGCTGCTCCGCCCCTGGAGCGGCAAGCAGGGCAGCCATCGGGAGTTCCAGGCGGACCTCGGTGCCCTTGGCCGCCTGCCCCTTTCCGATGCGGATACGGGCGCCGATGGACGCGGCACGCTCGACCATCCCTACCAGGCCGAAGTGCCCGGCGTGCCGGAGATCGTCGAGCGTCGTGCCCGGAGGCAGGCCGCGCCCGTCGTCGTACACGCTGACGCGCAGGACGTCGCCCTTCACACCTGCGAGTACGACTAGGTAGGTGGGTTGTGCGTGGCGGTGGGCGTTCTCCATCGCCTCGGAAGCGATGGTGAGCAGCTGGCGGGCGACGACCTGGGGGACGTGCGGTATAGGTGCGTCGTCGAGGAGCCGGAAGGTGGCGGTGAGTCCGTGCCGCCGGGTGAAGTCGTCGGCACGGGCGCGGAGTTCGCGTACGACGTCGACGCCGCCGTCGAGTCCGGACTCGCGGCGCAGGTCGGAGAGAAGTTCCCGGGACTCGGCGGCGGCGCGGCGGGCGGCGCGGGCCACCAGTTCGGCCTGGTGTTTGACGGTCAGCGGGTCCATGCGGTCGGACGAGCCGGCCAGGCCGTCGGCTGCCAGGGCGAGGCCGTGCAGGGTCTTGGCCACCGAGTCGTGCATCTCCCGGGCGAGCCGGGTGCGCTCGCCCTCCACGGCTTCGTTGACGGCGAGCCGGGCCCGGGTCTCGGTGAGGGCCTGGCTCGCCGTCCCGAAGCGCAGAAGCAGGTTGCGCAGGGTGACGCCGACAGCGCCGGCGATGATGCAGAAGCCGGGCAGCAGGACCGCCGTGGCGTCGGCGGGCTCCAGTTTCGGGTCGGTGTTGTACACGCCGAGGACGATGACCACCTGAAGCGCGGCGAAGACCGCCGCACCCCGCCAGCCATAGACGAGTCCGGCCAGCAACGGGGTGCAGACCGTGACATACGCGAGGGTGGACTCGGGGCTGGCCGTGACCAGCAGGAGGGCACCGAAGAAGGCGTCTATGCCCAGCAGCCACGGGTGGCGCAGGAGGACGGGGCCGAAGCGTTCCCAGTCACGGAACAGGACATACGAGCCCATGAACGTGACGAGGATGGCCGAGCCGATCAGCCAGGAAGCCGGGCCCGACGCGGTGTGACCGATCGCGAACGGCGTGGCGATGGCGATCATGGCGAGCCGGAAGCCGAAGACCTGACGGCACATCGCCTGAAGCGCGTTGAGCTGGATCGCGAACGCCGGACGGGATCCGGGATCGGCAATCGCTTGACGCACCTCGGCGTTCAGTCCGTTCTGGATGCCGCCGAGTTGGAACGACATGAGCCTGCCACCTCCTTCCGACCGTCCTGTCCGTCGTCCGCCACGTTCACGTCATCCGCCTGTGAGGAAGCCCAGGTCGATGTTGGCTCCGTAGACGAAGCCGACCGTCAGCAGCACCAACGTTCCGGGGAGCAGGAAGGTGGTGACCGCGAAGGTCGCCTTGGGAACGGCCCTGGCGGCTTTCCGGCGGGCGTTCTGCGCGTCGGTGCGCCGCATGTCGTTGGCGATCTGGATCAGCGTCTCGACGATCGGCGCACCGAGCTCCTCGCCCTGCTGGAGCGTGGTCACGAACATCGCGACCTGCTCCGAGTCATTGCGCCTGCGCAGTTGCTCGAACGCCTCGCGGCGGCTGACGCCCATGTCCATCTGGCGCAGGGTGATGCGGAGCTCGTCGGCCCAGGGGCCCTCGTACTTCTCGGCGACGCGTCCCAGCGCCTGGCGGAAGCCAAGGCCGGCCGACACGACGACCGCGAGGACGTCGAGGAAGTCCGGGAGCGTCCGGTCGATGTGCTCACGGCGGACGCGAACCGCCGACCAGAGCCCGACCTCGACCCAGAACACTCCGAAGGCGACCAGAATCAGGGCAAAGAAGATCTGACCGCGCAAGAGCATCGTGAAGGCTCCGAGCGCGCCGAGGCCGCCGTAGACGGCGCGGCGCGCCGCGTAGCGGTCGATCGTCAGACCGCCCGGGTTGCCCGCCAGGTCGATCTGGCGGCGCTTCTTGTTCACGGCCTTGGGGCCCATCATCCGCAGGACCGCAGGGGCCCAGCGCATGCCGAGCCGGTCGATGCCGGAGCCGACCGCGCTGGTGCGGGTGGAGCCGACCTCCAGCGCGATCGCGAGGTCGCCGGGGAGCTTCGCATCACGCCGGTACATGCGGATACCGGCGATGATCCCGTACACCGCGAGCCCCATGACGCCTGCGAGCAGCAGGCCCACGTTCGCCCCGCCCATCAGACGTCGATCCGGGACATGCGGCGGATCACGATGAATCCGATCGCGTAGAGAGCGATGGAGATGACCACCGCGACCTGGCCGATGAAGGCACCGGTCATCCGGTCGAGTGCGCCGGGCATGACCGTGTCCATCAGGAGCATGGCTCCCAGCCCGAACATCGGGACTGCGTAGGCGGTGACGGTGACCTGGGAGAGCTGGGTCTTGACCTCGCGCCGGGTCTCCTTGCGCTCCTCCAGTGTCTCGGTGAGGTTGCGCAGCGAACTGACGACCGTACCGCCGGCCCGGTTGGACAGGACGAGAGTGGTGACGAGGACGACGAGTTCGCGGGAGGGCAGCCGATCGGTCAACTCACTCAATGCGTCGTCCAGGGGTTCACCGACGGCGAGACGTCGGGATACCCGGGAGAGCTCCTCGCCCGCCGGGTTCTCCATCTCGTCCGCCGCCATGCTGATGGACGTACGCAGCGCGAGGCCGGCCTGGGTGGCGTTGGCAAGGATGCGGGCGAGCTCGGGGAGCTGGTTGATGAAGCGCTCGGTGCGCTTGGTCCGTTGCCAGTTCAGGAAGGCGTTGGTACTCCAGAGGCCGATGAGAGCGGCGACCGGGCCGAAGAAGCTGGCGAGGATCGACGAGGCGATCATCCACAGTGCCGCCATGGCGGCGAGCGCGTAGACGAAGAACTCGCCGGGAGTGATGTCCAGGCCGGTTGCGGCCAGCTTGAGTTCGAGCTTCCGGCCCAGGCCGGTCTTGCGCAGCCTGCTGTCGAGGCCCCGGAAGCGGCGGTGGCGCCCGGTCTCCGGGATGTGACCGGTGTGCGAGAGCCGGTCCACCAGGGCGTCCCGGTCGGCCTTGCCACCGGAGTAGGCGTGCAGGCCCACGACACCCGTGACACCGCAGAGCAGCGTGGCGCCGATTGTGAGCAGAGGGAGATTCGTCATGGCACGGTACCTAGTTGGCCTCTCGGGTGGCGAGCTGTTCGGCGGATGCGGCGACCCCGAAGGCCTGCGGGACAGGCTGGCTGGCCATGTAGAGGCGCTCGGCAATCTTGCGCGGGATCGGGAGGTAGTTGAACTCGCCGTTGATCCGCCCTTCGGCGTCCATCGGCTGGGCATCGAACTTGGCGACGGTCACGATGCGGTAGGGGTCGCGTCCGTGCGAGTCGAGCACGGCGATCTCGGTGATCTTTCGGGAACCGTCGGCGTGCCGGGTGAGCTGGACGATGACGTCGACGGCGCTGTTGATCTGGTCGTGCAGCGCCTCGAACGGGATCTTGATCTCGGACATCGAGGCCAGGGTCTGCAGACGCATGAGTGCGTCCTCGGCGTTGTTGGCGTGAACCGTGGCGAGCGAGCCGTCGTGACCGGTCGACATTGCCTGGAGCATGTCAAGCGATTCGCCGCCTCGGACCTCACCGACGACGATGCGGTCGGGGCGCATACGCAGGGAGTTGCGGACCAGGTCACGGATGGTGATCTGGCCCTTTCCCTCGACGTTCGCCGGGCGGGACTCCAGCCGGATCACATGGCTCTGCTGGAGCTGGAGCTCGGCGGAGTCCTCGATGGTGACGATGCGCTCGCTGTCGGGGATGAGGCCGGAGAGCGCGTTGAGGAGCGTCGTCTTACCGGTACCGGTGGCCCCGGAGACGATGATGTTGAGCTTGGCCTGGACAAGGCCGGCCAGCAGGATCAGCATCTGCTCGTCGAGCGAGCCGACATTGATCATTTCTTGGAGCGTGAACGCCCGGGGGAACCGCCGGATGGTGAGCGTCGCACCGGTCAGCGACAGCGGCGGGATGATCACGTTGACACGCTCACCACTGGGTAGACGCGCGTCAACCATGGGGTTTTGCTCATCCACACGACGGTTGACCGTAGACACGATGCGCTCGATGGTCTGCATCAGCTGCTCGTGTGAGCTGAAGCGCATCGGCAGCTTCTCGACCTTGCCGCTGCGCTCGACGAAGATCTGGTCCGGTCCGTTCACCATGATTTCGGTGATGGACGCGTCCTCAAGGAGTGGTTCCAGGATGCCGAGCCCGAGGGCCTCGTCGACGACCCGGCGGATCAGCTGGGTGCGCTCGACGGTCGAGAGGACCGGGCCCTCGCGGCTGATGATGTGGCTGAGGACGCGCTCCAGCCTCGCTCGCCGGTCTGCGGCGGCGAGCGAGGACATCTCCGCCAGGTCGATCTCTTCGAGCAGCTTGGCGCGGTAGGTGGCCACCATGTGGCTGTCCTCCCGCGCCCCGCCGTTCTTCTCGGGGGCGGTCATGCGTGCCCGCAGACTCATTCCGTCACTCCTCGTTCCGACTTACTTGTTGAGCAGCTGGTGACGCGGCCGTGCGGCGTGCCGCAGGGGTCAGGTGCGGGGCATCGTGGAGGTGCGCTCGGCCGTGCTCCAGATGTTGACGCCCGGAAGGATGTCGGGCACCTTGACGCGTGCGATGCAGGTGACCTGATCGATGGAGGAGCCCCCGCCTCTGATCGTGGCCCGTTTGGCGGTCCAGTCGCTCATGGCGTCCTTGCCCGCCTGCCTGTCGCAGCCGCCCGTCGACATGCTGGCCATCCTGGCTGCCGCGCGGGCCCCCGTCCCCGCCTGGTTGGCGGCGTACGCGGCGAGGCCCGCCTGGATCGCGAGGAGGCCGACCAGGAGCATCAGGGGGATGAAGCCCAGGTACTCGATGGCGACCTGACCGCGTTCACGGCGGGAGGTGGTTGTGGTGGTGACGGGGGCGGGACCGGTCGTCCGGCCGGGTGCGTGCGTCTGCGTGCTCATCGGTCAGCCTCCAGCGGCGCGGCCGCGTGGCCGGTGACGGGGTACTTCCAGTTGAGGATGCCCGGCACCAGGACCGGCACCTGGAGCTTGATCTCGGCGGTGTACAGGCCGGAGGAGTCGGAACGGCACTTGGCCGACTTCAGGCCGTCGCGCCAGGCCGTCGGCAGGTGTTCCTTGGCCGTGTTCCGGCACTCGTTGAGCCGCAGCCCCCCCGAGATGGCCCCCTTGTGCGCCGTCTCGTCCGCCGAGTTCCCCGCCAGGGAGAACGTGTAGCCGATCAGCGCGCACTGCCAGAGCACGAGCATCAGCAGGATGATCAGCGGTGTGACACCGAGGAACTCGATCGCGGTCTGGCCGCGGTCGCGCGTGCGGCCGCGCAGTCCGTCCCGCAGCCGGCCCCGGTCCGGACCGCGCGTCAGTCCCCCTGCCGGGGAAGGATCACCGTAGCGCCTTCCCCGTATCTCCATGTCTGTCGTCTCGGTGAGTGTCATTGGTCAACTTGCCCCCTTGGTCGTCGCCCGGTTCCGGGCGTCGCCGTCGCGTCTGCCGATGCGCGGGCGCCCGATGGAGCCCCGGTCGTTCTTGAACATTCCGGCGCTCTTCGCGCCACTCTTCTCCGCCTTATCCGGAACCTTCACGATGCCGAGCTCGCCCGCAAGGGCCCAGAGGGCCTGTTTGACAGTGCTCTTGGAGTCGAGCTCGTGCAGCCGGCCGGCGTCGACGACGCTCTGGAGCTCCTTGAAGTTCGCAGGAACGGCCGTGTTCACCATGCGGGTTCCGGTGATCTTCTCGATCAACTGTGGCTGGATCTCGGTGTTGCGGATGAACCGGTTGACGACGGTGACCGTGTCCTCCGCCTTGCGGATCTGGAGCCGGTCCCACATCCGTACGAGGCGCTTGGCACCGCGCACCGCGATCACGTCCGGGGTGGTGACCAGCAGCGCCGTGTCGGCCATCTCGATGGCGGCGGCACTCGCTCCCTGGAGCTGGCTGCCGCAGTCGATCACCACGACCTCGAAACGCGAGCGCAGGGCGCTGACGACCTGCCGGGCCGACCGGTCGCTGACCTCCTCGGCACTCTCGCCCTCATTGGGTGCCAGGAGCAGCGTGAGCCCGGAGCTGTGGCTGAACACGGCGTCGGACAAAATGCGCGGCGTGATGTCGGTGATGGCCGACAGGTCGACGATCGACCGCCGGAACTGCACATCGAGGTACGAGCCGACGTCACCGGCCTGGAGGTCCAGGTCGACCAGCGCGGCGTTGCGCCCGGACGCCTGGGCGGCCAGGGCGAGTTGGACGGCGGTGACGGTGGCACCGACTCCGCCCTTGGCGCCGCTGACCGTGATGACGGTACCGCCGGGGCCGGTGAAGACGTCGTTTCCGCTGCTCAGGTGGCGGCGGACGCCGACGGACCACTGGGCGGCGGACTGGACCCGGTTGACCAGTTCCTCGTAGCTCAGGGGAAGGGTGACGATGCCTCGCGCACCCGACTCCATGGCGGACGAGAAGAGACCGGGTGTCACATCGGCGGTGATCAGCACGACCCCGATGGCGGGGAAGCGCAGGGAGACCTCCCGGATCAGTTCCAGTGCCGGCACCGGACCGATCCGCTCGTGGACCAGCACCACCTCGGGCAGCTCGTCGAGCGATTCGCCCGCGAGCCGGGCGAGGGTGTCGATGAGCTGCGTCGAGTCACTGACCGGTGCGGCCGGCTCTGCGTCGGGGAGCTGGCTGAGCAGAGTGGTGACGGATCTGGCCGCGTCGACGTCACCGACGGCCGGGAGGATCCTGGTGGTCATGCGATCCTCACTTGTCCTTGTCGAGCGTGTAGGAGCGGTCGCCCGGGCGGATGGTGCTGTCGCTGCCGGAGGCCAGGAGCGCGAGGCGTACGTGCTCCGCGAAGGACTCGGCGTAGGCGATGCGCTGGGTGTCGAGCGTGTTGAGCGCGAAGGTGATCGGCACGGCCTCGGTGCCCATGTTGGACTTGCCGTCCCGGTTCGGTTCCAGGGCGGTCAGCTTGCCGACGTCCAGCACCTTGGCGTTGGAGACGATGACCTTCGACTGGGAGGGTTCGCCGTCGCGCTCACCGGCGAAGGTGGCGTAGATGTTGACCGTGGCACCGGGGGTGATCTTGCCTGCGACGCCGGTCGCGGCGTCGATCATGATGGCGATCTCCTGTTCCCCGGGCTGGAGTTCGGGGCGCTTCTGCATCATGTCGGACTGGAGCAGCGAGCCCTTGCGCAGCTGGGTGACGGCGATCTTGCCGTTCACGTCGGAGAGGTCGGTCACCGCGTTGGTGGAGAGCCAGCGCTTCGGCATCGAGATCTTCTCGAACTGGCCGGAAGACAGGGCTGTGTAGGGCGCCACGTCGGACTTCAGTTGGTAGGCCGAGACTTCGGGGCCGACCTTGGAGTTGACGTCGCTGATCACCGAAAGCACGCCGGCGAAGGCGCCAAAGGCGCACAGAACCGACAAAAGCAGGAGTATCACGCCGCGGCGCTGGCGGGAGTTCATGGGCCGGACAACCTCGTTCGATTCGGATGCGTGGGGGAACGGACAGGAGGGCGTCTACGGAGGAAAGCGGAAGCGCTAGGACTGCGGTGGTGCGAGCGCTCCATGGCTGAGGACACCGGCAGCAGTGTGCATTCGGTTCTCGGCCGCGGGTAGCGGGGAGGAGCAGAACCCGCAGAGGTCACCGATGAGCTCCATTCCACACCAGTGGCAGTTCTCCCGTCGCACGGAGGCCACCAACTGGTACAGGAGGGAGATGTCTGGCAGATAGGCAGCGAATTCCACCAGCTTTCCGGTTCCCCACCAGGCCGAGGAATCGGAGGGGAGCGCTGCCTCGTTAATGGACTGGACCTGCCACGCGGGCGCGAGGGTCTGCTTCACCCACTCGGACTGCGACTGGCCCTTGGCGACCATGAGATGCGTGGCGAATTCCGGGCCGGTGGGCAGGTCCGCCTTCGGCCCGATCTTGACGAGTTGCGGGTTCGGTCCCGCGACCACGGCGAACTGGGATCCCGGCACCCAGGACTTGGCGTGCGTCCTGAGGTCGACCGGAACCCGGTCGAACCTGGTGACGGAGTGCAGGAGGGCACCCGCGTGGATGTAGTGCGACAGCAGTCGGGCGGCGGAGGCAACCACACCGGGGCTGAAGTCGCAGATGGACAACTGGCGGAGCTGCCGGACGAGTACGGCGATGCCCAAGGGGGGGAGGTCCACCTTGAGCAGGGCGATGCGGTCGCTCTCCAGAACGGATCGCACCGAGTAGAGCCGGCGTTCGTGGGCGGGCGCGATGCCGGTCGGGTAGACGGCGACGACGTACCCGTGCTGTTCGAGCAGCACGTGCATGTCGCCTATGGCCATCTCCAGCGCCTGGGCGTCGGGAGCCTGCAACAGGGCGGCTGTGGGTGTCTGCTGATCGGTCGGAGGTAGTACCAGATCAGCACTGGTCACTGCTATTGCGGTCGGCACGCTGTTCCCCGTTTCGGCTCCGGCCGAACGACGGTCATGACGTCGGCCGCAATCGCTCTGCTCCGCGGTTCTGCTTCAGCACTTTATCCACGTCGTACCTGGCAGAGAACACTTTTCGGAGGTCAGTACGACAACGTATGCGACTCGCTTGCACAACGCCTCCCGGCTAAAACGGATCAAAACGAAAATCGTCAACCCCTGTACCACTGCGGAGTGTTACGAATCCACCTTCCGATTACCTGTGGCCCGGAATTCATCTCCGCACGTCAGGCCGGATGCGGAACCTGACGCGCGGCCCCGGACGGCAGCTGGGTCGTCACTGTCCGGGCATCTGGGCAGCGTCACCCGGACGAGGTCACGCGAGGTCAACAAAAAGTCAATTGATGAAGGGGTCAGGGCCGTTCCGGAACCCCCGCGGAGGTGACCGCGACGGCTCGGCGGGGGTGCGGCGGGGTGGTCGCGGGGCGTCCCGGCGGGCACGGCCGACGCGGCCGTCATCGCCAGAGGTCTTGACAACTTGATTGGTCTGGACCAGTTTATCGGCCAGCGGTGGCCACCGTCTTCCAACTCCGCACCCTCTTCAGCTCCGCGTCACCCCCCGGACAGCCCGGAGTACCGCCGGTCGACCCCACCGGCTCCCCCCTGGTACCCCCGTCGGACACCCCAACTCCCCCACGGAGGCAGCAAGTGGAACCTTCCCCCGTCAACGGCCGCAGAATCCGAAGGCACGGCACCCGGCCGGTTCTCGGTGCGGCCATGGCCGTCGTCGCGGCCGGCGCGCTGACCGTCACCGGTCTCGTCAGCAACGCCGAGGCCGCCGATGTGAACGTCGCGAAGAACGCGGGCTTCGAGTCCGGGCTCGCCAACTGGACCTGTTCCGGCGGCAGCGGCACCACCGTCTCCTCTCCCGTGCACGGGGGCACCGCCGCTCTCAAGGCCACCCCGAGCGGCCAGGACAACGCCCAGTGCACCCAGGTCGTGGCCGTGAAGCCCGGCTCGACGTACACGCTCAGCTCCTGGGTGCAGGGCGGATACGCGTACCTCGGCGCGAGCGGCACCGGAACCACCGACGTGTCGACCTGGACCCCCGACTCCAGCAGTTGGAAACAGCTCACCACCAGCTTCACCACCGGCCCGAGCACCACCTCGGTCACGGTGTACACACATGGCTGGTACGGGCAGGCCGCCTACTACGCGGACGACATCTCGGTCAGCGGCCCCGACGGCGGTGGGGGCACCGACCCCACGCCGGAGATCCCCGCGTCGCCCGCCGGTCTCACCGTCGGCGCGACCACGTCCTCCTCTATCGCCCTGTCCTGGAACGCGGTGTCCGGCGCGACCGGTTACACCGTCTACAAGGACGGCACGAAGACCACCACGGCCACCGGGACCTCCGCCACGGTCACCGGCCTGACCGCCGACACGGCGTACCAGTTCGCCGTGACCGCCACCAACGCCGCCGGCGAGTCCGTCAAGTCCGCCACGGTCAGCGGGCGTACGGCCCAGTCCGGCGGGGGCGGCACCAACCCGGGGACCACCGTGCCCAAGCACGCGGTGACCGGCTACTGGCAGAACTTCAACAACGGCGCGACCGTGCAGAAGCTCAGCGACGTACCGGCGAACTACGACATCATCGCGGTCTCCTTCGCCGACGCCACGACCACACCGGGCGCGGTCACCTTCAACCTGGACACGGCGGGCCTGAACGGCTACACCGTCGACCAGTTCAAGGCCGACATCAAGACGAAGCAGGCGGCCGGGAAGAACGTCATCATCTCGGTCGGCGGCGAGAAGGGGTCCGTCTCGGTCAACAGCGACGCCTCCGCGGCCAACTTCGCGGACTCGGTCTACTCGCTCATCCAGGAGTACGGCTTCAACGGCGTCGACATCGACCTGGAGAACGGCCTCAACTCCACGTACATGACGAAGGCGCTGCGCTCGCTGTCGCAGAAGGCGGGCTCCGGCCTCGTCATCACGATGGCGCCGCAGACCATCGACATGCAGTCCACCTCGGGTGAGTACTTCAAGACGGCGCTCAACATCAAGGACATCCTGACCGTCGTCAACATGCAGTACTACAACAGCGGTTCGATGCTCGGCTGCGACGGCAAGGTCTACTCGCAGGGCTCGGTGGACTTCCTCACCGCGCTCGCCTGCATCCAGTTGGAGGGCGGCCTCGACCCGTCCCAGGTCGGTCTCGGTGTGCCCGCCTCCACGAGGGGCGCGGGCAGCGGCTATGTGGCCCCCTCGGTCGTGAACGCCGCCCTGGACTGCCTGGCCTCCGGCACCAACTGCGGCACCTTCAAGCCCGCGAAGACCTACCCGGGTCTCCGCGGCGCGATGACCTGGTCGACCAACTGGGACGCCACGGCGGGCAACGCCTGGTCGAACGCGGTGGCCCCGCACGTCCACGGCCTTCCGTAACCCCGTCGGGCACCAGTGACCAGCAGCGCCGCCGCTCCCCCGGCGGCGCTGCTGCGTGAGCGGGTGCGGCAGGCGGGTCAGTCGAGGACCGCGAGCGCGTCGATCTCGATGAGCAGGCCCTTGGGAAGGCCGACGTAGACCGTCGTACGGGCGGCGGGCGCGGCCTTGAGGTTCTGCTCGGCGAAGTAGGTGTTGTAGATCTCGTTCATCTCGGCGAAGTGGTCCACGTCCGTGAGGTAGACGCGCATCATCATCACGTCGTCCCAGCTCGCGCCGCCCTCCTCCAGGATCGCCTTGACGTTGGCGAAGGTCTGGAGGGTCTGTTCGCGCAGCGTCGGACCGGCGGGGATCGGGGCCTGGCCCTCGACGGCGGGGAGGAAGCCGACCTGGCCGGCCACCTGGAGGATGTTCCCCTTCCTCACGCCGTGCGAGAACTTCGCGGGCGGCGTGGTGTGGGTGCTCGGGGTGAGGGCGGTCTTCTCGGTCATGGCTGTTCAGGCTTTCTCGGGTTGGTTGGTGCCGGAGTACTCCCGGCTGATGGCGTCGGCGGTGCGGCGTACCAGGGGGAGCAGGGTGAGGAGTTCCTCGGCCGTGACCACGACATTGGGTGCGGAGACCGACATCGCGGCGACGACCCGCCCGTCCGCGCCCCGGATGGGGGCGCCGACGCAGTTGATGGACTCCTCGTGGCCACCGAGGTCGGTGGCCCAGCCCTGTTCGCGGACGACGGCGAGCTCCTTGAGGAAGGCACCGGCGTTCGGGATCGAACGAGGCGTGTACATGGGGTAGTCGAGCCTCTCGGCGATGGCGCGCCGCTCGGGTTCGGTGAGGTCGGCGAGGAGCAGTTTCGCCACGGCGGCGACGGTGATCGCGACGGGCTTGCCGATGCGCGAGTACATCCTGACCGGGTAGCGGCTCTCGACCTTGTCGATGTAGAGGACCTCGTTCTCCTCGTACACGGCGAGATGCACGGTGTGGCCGCAGTTCTCGTTGAGTTCGACGAGGTGGGGATGGGCGATCTCCCGTACGTCGAGGTTCTCGACGGCCTCCTGCGCGAGGGCGAAGAGACGGGCGCCGAGGCGGTAACGCTGGTCCTGCTGGCGGTAGACGAGTCCGTGCTCGTGGAGCGTGCGGAGCAGGCGCAGCGCGGTCGACTTGTGGACGCCGAGCCGCTCGGCGACCTGCCCGAGGTCGGCGGGCCCCTGGGCGAGCAGCGGCAGGATGCTCAGCGCCCGGTCGACGGTCTGGCTCATGCCCGTGCCTCGCTGTCCTCGGCCCGAACCTTGGCCCGAACCTCGGCCCGGTCCTCACCCGGGAGGCCCCTCTTGTCCGTCCGCCCACTGCGCTCGCTCACGTCGTGCCTACCTCCTGGTCGTCCCCCGTCCACCCGGGGCCGAGACGAAGTCTCCCCCAGGCGTCGTCGTCCAGTGCGGCAAGGGCGTCGGCGTGCGCGCGGGCCGCGGGGGCGGTGAGATCGCCGGGGACGGTGAGGACGGCGGCGGCCATGAGATGTCCGTGGCGGACGCGGTCGCGTACGGGGAGGTCGCGGAGGGTGGCGGAGAGGAACCCGGCGGCGAAGGCGTCTCCGGCTCCGACGGGGGCGACGACATCGACGCGGAGGGCGGGCACGACGGTGACGTGGTCAGTCTCCGAAGGGGAGAGCGGGGCTCCCGCATCGATCGGGGCCTCTGCGTCGGTTCGGGCCTCTCCGTCGGTCGTGGCTTCCTGACCGGTCCGGGCCCCTCGACCGGTCCGGGCTCCTTGACCGGTCCGGGCTCCTTGACCGGTCCGGGTCTCTCGTTCGGTCGGAGGGCAGCGCTTCGAGAACACCGTCGCCCCCTCGGACCCGCGCTTCACGACCAGGACGCCCGGCTCCGGAAGCGCCGCACGGATCGCCTCGGCGCCCTTCACTCCCCAGACCTCCTCCGCCTCGTCCTCGCCGACGAAGACGAGGTCGGCGCGGCGGGCCAGGTGCAGGAGCACGCCGGGGGCGGTGTCGGCGTCGCGCCACAGGCCCGGCCGGTGATTGACGTCGAAGGAGATCAGCGGACGGTCGGCGCGCGGTGCGGTCAGGTCGTCGAGCAGGGCGAGGCAGTCGGCGGAGAGCGCGGCCGTGATCCCGGACAGATGCAGGACGCGGCCCGCGAACAGCTCCTCGTACGGGACGTTCTCCGGGGACATCGCGGAGGCGGCGGACCCGGCCCGGTAGTACGCGACCTCGTGCACGTCGGTGGCCCGGTCCGTCGCCGTGCGGAAGTAGACACCGGTGGGCCGCGCCGGATCGCGCCGCACGGCGGACGTGTCGACCCCGTACGCGGAGATCGCCTCCAGGAGGTGGTCGCCGAACCCGTCCGCGCCGACCCTGCTGACCCAGGCCGCGCGGTGCCCGGCGGCGGCGAGCGCGCACGCGACGTTGGACTCGGCGCCGCCGATCCCGCGGCTGAAGGAGGGTACGTCGGCGAGGCGTCCGGGCTGCGACGGCAGGAACGTCACCATGGACTCGCCGAGGCACACGACTTCGGCGGCCGTGACGGCGTCGGCGGTCCTGGCCGGGGTTCCGGACACTCGGGCTCCTCGCGGGTCGGCGGTTCGGCAATACGTCGGATTCGGTGCTGCGTCGGATTCGGTGACATGTCGGATTCGGTGAGACAGCGGTCGCGGCGGATGAGACAGATACCGCGGATGATGAGGCGGATGCTGCGGGGCAGTGGTCCCTGCACGTCGGCGCCCGCTGCCGACGTTCGGCGTTGACCGGGTGTCGGCTCGGATGTTAGACAGCATTGAGCGATATGCGCAACGCCCGTTGCAAGTCATGCAACAACGACTTCGATCGAGGAGGCTCCCTTGGCCGCCGACCGTCCTGTGGCCGGACTTGCCGACGAGCTGGTCGACCACCGCTTCAAGGCGCTCCCGCCCGACGCGGAGGGCCTGACCGTCGGCGCCCTCGCCGCCGAGCGGCGCAATCTCTTCACGGGCGGCTTCACCACCCCGGTGCTCGCCCTGTCCGCCGATTCGGTCGCGCACAATCTCGTCCTGCTGCAGACGTACGCCGAGCGCCATGGGCTCGCCTTCGCCCCGCACGGCAAGACGTCCATGTCCCCGCAGCTCTTCGACCGGCAGCTGGAGCACGGCGCCTGGGGCATCACCGCGGCCGTGCCGCACCAGGCGCGGGTCTACCGGGCATACGGAATCCGACGGATCTTCCTCGCCAACGAACTCGTCGACGCCGCGGCCCTGCGCTGGCTGGCCGGTGAGCTGGAGCACGACCCGGAGTTCCGATTCGTCTGCTACGTCGACTCGGTGCGCGGCGTGGAGCTGATGGACGAGGCGCTGCGGGCGGCGGACGCCTCCCGCCCCGTGGACGTCGTCGTGGAACTGGGCGCCGGCGAGGGTGCGCGTACCGGTGCCCGTACCGAGGGCGACTGTGCGGCGGTCGCCGACGCGGTGGCCGCGGCCCCGACGCTGCGGCTGGTGGGCGTGGCCGGTTACGAGGGCGAGGTGCCGGACGCGTCCGGCGAGCGGGTGCGGGAGTGGCTGCGCCGACTCGTCGCGCTGGCCGCCGGCTTCGACCGGGCGGGCCGGTTCGCGGCGGCGGGGGACGACGGGATCGTGATCAGCGCGGGCGGCAGCGCGTGGTTCGACGCGGTGGCGGACGTGTTCGCGGACATCCCGGAGCTCTCCGCTCCGGTGCTCAAGCTGCTGCGCTCGGGGGCGTACGTCTCGCACGACGACGTCCACTACCGCCGCATCACCCCGTTCAACCGCGTCCCTCAGGAAGGAGCCCTGCACCCCGCCTTCCGGCTCTGGGCCCAGGTCGTCTCCCGGCCCTCCCCCGAACAGGCGTTCCTCAACGCGGGCAAGCGGGACGCGGCGTACGACCTCGACCTCCCGCAGGCGCAGGTCGTCCGGTCCGGCCGGGACGGCACGGTCCGCCCCGCGCAGGGGCTGGCGGTCGAGCGCCTGTCGGACCAGCACGCCTGGGTGCGTACGGAACCGGGCGCGGAGCTGGAGGTGGGTGACTGGGTGGGAATGGGCCTGTCGCACCCGTGCACCAGCTTCGACAAGTGGCAGCTGATTCCGCTGGTGGAGGCGGACGGCACGGTCACGGACTACATCCGCACGTTCTTCTGACCGTCGCGGAAGCCGTCTGCCCGTCGCGGAAGCCGTCTGCCCGTCATGGAGTCGCGGAAGCCGTCTGCCCGTCGCGGAAACCGTGTGACCGGCGCGGAAACCGTGTGACCGGCGCGGAAGCCGTCTGCCCGTCGCGGAAACCGTTCCGGACACCCCTCGAAAGGCAAGCCCCATGGATCTGGTGATCCGCAACGCACAGGTCGTCGACGGCACGGGCACCCCGGCCCGCCGTGCCGACGTGGCCATCGGTGACGGCCGGATCGTCGAGATACACCCCGAGCACGCTCCCGGCCCGCGCCCCACCGCCCGCCGCACCCTCGACGCCGACGGGCTCGCCCTCTCCCCCGGCTTCGTCGACATGCACGCGCACAGCGATCTCGCGCTGCTCCGCGACCCGGACCACAGCGCGAAGGCCGCGCAGGGCGTCACGCTCGAAGTCCTCGGCCAGGACGGCCTGTCGTACGCGCCGGTCGACGACCGGACCCTCACCGAGGTACGCCGCGCCATCTCCGGCTGGAACGGCGGCGCGCCCGAGGACACGGGCATCGACTTCGACTGGCGCACGGTCGGCGCGTACCTGGACCGTCTGGACGGCGCCTTCGGCGGGCAGGGCATCGCGGTCAACGCCGCCTACCTCGTCCCGCAGGGCACCGTCCGGATGTACGCGGTGGGCTGGGAGGACCGCCCGGCCACCGACGCCGAACTGACCCGGATGAAGGAACTCGTCGCCCGGGGCATGGCGGACGGCGCGGTCGGCATGTCCTCCGGTCTCACGTACACGCCCGGCATGTACGCGGACGACGCCGAACTCACCGAGCTGTGCCGGGTGGTGGCCGGGTACGACGGCTACTACTGCCCGCACCACCGCTCGTACGGGGCGGGTGCGCTCGACGCGTACGCGGAGATGGTGCGGCTCACCAGGAACGCGGGCTGCGCCCTCCATCTCGCCCACGCCACCATGAACTTCGGTGTGAACAAGGGCAGGGCGCCGGACCTTCTCGCTCTGCTCGACGACGCCCTCGACGCGGGCGCCGACATCTCACTGGACACCTACCCGTACACGCCCGGCTGCACCACCCTCGTCGCGATGCTGCCGAGCTGGGCGGGCGAGGGCGGACCGGAATCCGTCCTCACGCGCCTGGCGGACGGCACGACGGCCGAACGGATCCGGCACCACCTGGAGGTGCTGGGCTCGGACGGCTGCCACGGTGTGCCGATCGAATGGGACACGATCGAGATCTCGGGCGTCGGCGCGCCCGGCCTCGCCGACCACGTCGGCCGCACGGTGGCCGAGTCCGCCCGGCTGCGCGGCGAGGCCCCGTGGGTGACCGCACGCCGGCTGCTGATCGAGGACCGGCTCGGCACCACGATCCTCCAGCACGTGGGCCACGAGGAGAACGTCCAGCGGATCATGCGCCACCGGGTGCACACCGGCGGCAGCGACGGCATCCTCCAGGGCGACAAGCCGCACCCTCGCGCCTACGGCACGTTCCCGCAGTATCTCGGCCGGTACGTACGGGAGTTGGGCGTCCTCTCGCTGGAGGAGTGCGTCGCTCACCTCACCTCCCGCCCGGCGAGACGGCTGCGCCTGACCGACCGGGGGTACGTCCGCGAGGGCTACCGCGCCGACCTGGTCCTCTTCGACCCGGCGACGGTGGCGGCGGGCTCGACGTTCGAGGAACCGCGCACGCTGCCCGTCGGCATCCCGCACGTGCTGATCGACGGCCGCTTCGTCATCGAGGACGGCCGCCGGACCCAGGTGCTGGCGGGCCGAACCGTACGGGGCACGGGCCGCGGGTAGGGCCTCTCGGACGGGACCGGGCCGGATGGCGGCGGGTGTGACCATGGCCCGGCAGGGCATCCGATCGCCATGTCAGCAGATGTGGAACGTGATGAGCGCGGCAGATCGTGGGCGATCGTTCTGCTGCGGACAGGTGCGCTCGTCGTGACCGTGGCGGCCCTCGCGGGCTTCTCGATCGCCCTGGCGAAGGTGACGCTCACACCGTCACCGGCCTCCGAGGACCTCGTCCGGTCCAACCTGCGGCCGGGCCACTCGCTGCGCCAGTACGCCGAGGACTACACCTTCCTCGGCGCGTGCAAACAAGCGGGCGGAAATCTCCTGCTCGGTGTGCCGTTCGGTGTTCTGCTGCCGATCCTGGTGCCCCGTCGGCTGCGCATGCTGCGCGTGATCTTCCTGACCGCCGCGGTGATGGCCCTGGTCGAACTCATACAGGGGGCGCTGGTCACAGGGCGGGCCTTCGACGTGGACGACGTGATCCTCAATACGAGCGGTGCACTGCTCGGATATCTGTTGCTGGGCCGCAGGATCAGCCACCGCTATCACACGCTCGGCGACGACACGGCCGGGGCCGACCGGGATCCGGCACCCGCCTCGCCCCGCAAACGCACCACCAAACCCACGCCGAAACCCGCCGCCAAACGCACGACCAAGCCCACGTCCAAGCCCACGTCCAAGCCCACGTCCAAGCCCACGTCCAAGCCCACCGCCAAACGCACACCCAGGACCGCCGCCAAACCCACACCCAAGCCCGCCGCCAAACGCACCACCAAACCCACACCCAAGTCCACGCGCAAGCCCGTTGCCGCCTCCCGGACCAAGAGCGGGGCCACCGGACGGACGTCGAAGAAGACCGTCCTGCAGTCCGCAGTCGCGTCCCTGCGAAGACTCGCCGGTCGCACCGAAGACTGACGACCGGCCCGTTCGTCTCATCGAGATCTCACCGGGCGAGGCCGGCCAGCCGGATCTGAACGCCGCAGCATATGGACTCGATATACGTGACTTTGCACCGATAGGTTCGTTGAGTGCGGTCATGAACACTCGACACATGGCCACGGCGCTGGGCGCCTTCGCTGCGACCGCCCTGCTCGCACTCTCCGTTCCAGCCACCACCGCACACGCCGCCGAGTGCGGGGTCCGCTCCGACGGCAGGCTGTACTGCGGCAATGCCGTCGGAGCGAAGGGGTACGCGGACCGCTCCTACCGCTCGGCGACGCGCGGCACGCTCACGACCGGGTTCAACTGGTTCGTGTGCTGGGGCCACGGCGATCCCCACCAGGGTCAGAACGACATCTGGTACTGGACGCAGCTCGACAACGGCGTATGGGGCAACGTCCCCGCCGTCTCCCTGAAAACCGGGCAGGACCCCGCTCCCGGCCTGCGCGAGTGCTGACGTCCTAGCGGGAACCGAGCGCCGCACGCGACGCCGCACGCGGCGCCGGAAAGGAACGGAACGGAAGCTTCGCCGCCGCGACATCCGGTCGGCACCGCGGCGGCGAAGGCGTTCACGGACTCACGGCTTGGGCAGGGCACATCCCGGCCGGTCGAGGTCGAACGCGCTGCCGGCACCGATGCACGGCACGATGCCGTAGGTCTCCTGGGCGTAGTTGATGCCCTCGCGCACCGTCACGTTGCCGCTCTCGTCGACCTCGCACGGGTTGTTGTCCGTGCACTGCTGCCCGTCCTCGTTGCCGGTGTTGTTGACGGCGACGACCTTGCCGGTGGTGTTGTCGATCACCGGCGAGCCGGACGTCCCCCCGATGGTCTGGCAGGCGGAGGTGTAGCGGACCGAGTCCTTCCAGGTCCACTCACCCTCCTTGAGCCGGTAGACGAAGCCGTCCACGTTGCAGGCGTACGTGCGCTTCCAGTAGCCGGAGACGACGGTGATCGCGGTGCCCTGGACCGGGTGCGCGGTGTCGAGCTCCAGCGCCGTGATGCCGTAGGTGCTCTCGATCTGGGCGTAGGTGCGGGTGAGTTGGTACACCGATATGTCGGTGTCGGTCATCGTCCCGTACGCGATCTTGCTCGCCCTCAGGGTGCCGACACCGCTGCCGGCGGCGTTCAGCAGGGTGAAGCTGCGGGTGGACGGCTGATCGAACACGACCTCGCCGGGGCCCGGGAACCCGGTCTCCATGCAGTGCCCGTTGGAGAGCACGAGCGCGGGGTCGGAGGGTTGCGAGTCGGGGGTGCGGACGACGGAGCCGGAACAGTTGCTGAGTGCGACAGTCCCGGCGAAGTTGACGGCTTTGGCCCTGAGATCCGCCGTGACCGTGCCGGACGCTGCCGTGCCGGATTCGACCGTGCTGGACGCCGCCGTGCTCGGCGCTGCCGCGTCGTGGCCGGCGGCCGCGGTTGCGGGTGCGATTCCCGCCCCGAGCAGCACGACGGTGAACAGTGCGCCGACGAGAGGCTTCTTCATGTGGGGGTCCCCTCTGGTGACCTGCGCAGGGCCCGTGCGGCCCCTGCGACCGAAATTCCTTCGGTTTGACATGCGCATGTTGGCGCACGCGAGGGGCCCCCACAAGGGTTGGTTTCAAGCCGCCGTGTCGCGGACCACCAGGTGCCGGACCGCCCGGTCACGCCTCCGACCGGGCCTCCCCGGCGGACCCGGCATCCTGTGCCCGGAGCGGTCGGGTCGGGTCCGGCGGGGCGCCGAAGCGGGCGAGGCAGTGCCAGACCATCTTGAGCGACTGCGGCGCGTACCGGCCGGTGCGGACGGCGTCCCCGATGATGCGGGGGTCGAGCCTGCCGTCCTGTGCGATCTCGGCCCCGAGATCCACGAACTCCTCACCCCGGTAGCCGGGGTGACGGCGCAACTGCTCGACGGTCAGCCGGAATCCGGCGTGCCACTCCGTGCGGCAGGGAAGCCGACGGGCCGCCTCCTCGACCGGTGTGGACCGGTAGCTGGGGTCCAGCACCAGGGCCTCGACATGGCGGCCGAGGAGGACAGGGCCGTGGATCTGCGCCTCGATGTAGTCGTTGAGCGCGTCCTGGTCGTCGGCTTCGGCCAGCTCGATGAGGTGCGTGCCGGCCGCGACCCCGAAGTCCGTCGGCTCGGCAGCACTGTCGGGGTAGCAGAACGTGGCGCGCGGCAGGACGTCCGCGGTCAGCCGGAAATATGAGGACCCGAACCGTGGTGCCGCACCGACAGCTCTGCGGCGGAAGTTCAACGCGCCGTACACCGGACGCTGTTCGGCCGGTGCGTCGTCGTAGGCCCCTCCGAAGATCCGGCTCTCCCAGCGCCACCGGTCGCCGCCGGGGTGCGCGGTCAGGCCGCCGTTGCTGGTGCCGGTGACGAACTGCGACCGGTAGACACCGTCCTCGGCCAGCCGGGCCAGGATCGGCCGCTCGCCCGCCGTCCGGTCGGGATGGAAGTTCAGCGTCAGGGGCAGAGCGGGGTCGAGCGGCCTGCCGGCGGACCGGGCGGCGACATGGTTCACGGCCCGCATGCGGGGCGACAGGGACGTCATGACGTCCACCTGCCGCAGCCCGGCCTTTCCGGCCGGTCGTGCCGTGTCTCCAGGTCCATGGCAGGACCGTACGGTCACGGGGAACGGCCGGACCACGGAATTTCGCTCGTGTGCGCGTAGCCGCGCACCCGTCCGTCAACCACACCCGCCCAGCGAGCAGACCCGCCCGTCAACCGAACCCGCCCATCAAGCAGACCCGCCCGTCAACCGGACCCGCGCCGTTCAGGAGAGCCAGTCGCTGTAGCGCGTGGGGGCGATGCGGGCGCCGCCCTTGGCGATGAGGGCGTCGCCGTGAACGGCGGCGAACATGCCGGCGGTGTCGTCGGTGACGACCGTGCGGCCGTCGGGGTGGGCGTTCAGGGTGATCCGGCCGAGTTCGTCGAGGGTGAAGACGTCGGGCCCGGCAACGTCGACGGTGCCGTTCAGCGGCGTACCGGCGGCCACTTCGGCGACGGCGTCGGAGACGTCCCGGGCGGCGATCGGCTGGATCGGCGTGGCCGGCAGACGGACGGTCTCGCCGTCGGTGGTCCAGGACAGGACCGCGTCGACGAATTCCATGAACTGGGTGGCACGGACGATCGAGTAGGGGATCGGCCCGGCCTTGAGGATGTCCTCCTGGAGGACCTTGGCCCGGTAGTAGTCGAGGCCGGGCACCTGGTCCGCGCCGACGATCGACAGGACGACGACGTGCCCCACCCCGTGCTTCCGGCCGGCCGCCAGGATGTTGTCCATCGAGGTCCGGAAGAACTCCAGGGAGGAGTCGTCGAACGTCATGGAGTTCGTCAGGTTGACGACGACATCGACTCCGGCCAGCGCTTCCTCCAGGCCCTGGCCCGTGACGACGTCGACGCCCGTGGACAGCGAGTGCGGCACGGCCTCGTGTCCCGCCGCGTTGAGCTTCTGCACGACCTGCGACCCGATCCGGCCGGTGCCGCCCAATACTGCGCACTTCATGGGTCACCTTTCGTCGCGCCGGTTCGTGGCTCTCCGGAGCCCCGACGGCGCGCTGGGGGTAATGGAGCGCTGACAGCGCAAGGCGGACGGGGCGTCGCCGCCGCGGTCGGACAGGCCACGGCGCCCGCCGGCCCTTCCACCGGGCCGGTTCCGTCATGCACCAACGTAAGCACGGGCTCGCCCGGCACGCACATCAGCGCCACCTCGCCCGCCACCTCGCCCGGCGCACACTCGGCGTCACGAGGAAGAACCTCACGAAGCACCCCACGAAGCACCTCACGAGGAAGCGGATCCCGCGCGCGTCACCGCTCGCGTGGCGCATCTCACCCGTCCGTGTCCGTCACGTCCCCGTTCCGACCTATTCCAAGCCCTGCCCCGTCATGCACCGGCGTTCCCACGGTTCGGGGAGGGCGGGCGCATGGGTATGGAAGACGGGGCGCGGCGCCGGAGTGACCCGGGTGGGGCAACCGGGACGGGAAGCACCGGCGGCACGCGTAACGCAGTCGTAAGCTCCCAGACATGCAGGTCATCCAGTCCACGAAGCTCGCCAATGTCTGTTACGAAATCCGGGGCCCCGTGCTGGAGGAGGCGATGCGGCTGGAGGCAGCCGGCCACCGCATCCTCAAGCTGAACACCGGCAACCCTGCCGCGTTCGGGTTCGAGTGCCCGCCCGAGATCCTCGAAGACATCCTGCGCAACCTCTCCGGGGCGCACGGATACGGCGATGCGAAGGGGCTGCTGTCCGCGCGGCGGGCGGTGATGCAGCACTACCAGACCAAGGGCATCGACCTCGACGTCGAGGACATCTACCTGGGCAACGGGGTGTCCGAGCTGATCCAGATGTCGATGCAGGCGCTGCTCGACGACGGCGACGAGGTCCTCGTACCGGCTCCGGACTATCCGCTGTGGACCGCCTCGGTGTCGCTGGCCGGTGGCACGGCCGTGCACTACCGGTGCGACGAGCAGGCCGACTGGATGCCGGACCTCGCCGACATCGAACGCAAGATCACCGACCGCACCAAGGCGCTCGTGATCATCAACCCGAACAATCCGACGGGTGCGGTATACGACGACGAGATGCTGCGGGGGCTGACGGAGATCGCCCGGCGCCACGGCCTGGTCGTCTGCTCCGACGAGATCTACGACCGGATCCTGTACGACGGAGCGACCCACACGCCGACCGCGGCGATCGCGCCCGACCTGATGGTGCTGACCTTCAACGGGCTCTCCAAGAACTACCGGGTGGCCGGGTACCGGTCGGGGTGGATGGCGGTCTGCGGTCCGAAGGAGCACGCCTCCTCGTACATCGAGGGGCTGACGATCCTCGCCAACATGCGGCTCTGCGCCAACATGCCCTCCCAGCACGCCGTGGCGACCGCACTCGGCGGGCGGCAGTCGATCAACGATCTGGTGCTGCCGGGCGGACGGATTCTGGAGCAGCGGAACACGGCGTACGACCTGCTGACCCAGATTCCGGGCGTGACCTGCGTGAAGCCGAAGGGGGCGCTGTACCTCTTCCCGCGTCTCGACCCCCAGGTCTACAAGATCAAGGACGACCGGCAGATGGTCCTTGACCTGCTGCGGGCCGAAAAGATCATGGTGGTGCACGGCACCGGGTTCAACTGGCCCGAGCCGGATCACTTCCGTGTCGTGACGCTGCCCTCGACGGAGGATCTGACGGACGCGGTGACCCGGATCGCGCACTTCCTGGACGGATACGGCCAGCCGTAGCGGGCCGCCGGTCATCGGCCGGCCGGCCGTAGCAAGCCGCCGGGCACCGGACGGTCAGCCGTAGCAAGCCGCCGGGCACCGGACGGCCGGTCGTAGCGGGCCGCCGGTCATCGGCCAGGCAGCCTTGGCGGGCCGCTGGTCATCGCCGGTCAACCGTGGATCGATTGCAGATAACTTTAGACTGAATCCAATGTAGGATGGTTCCACAGCATCATCAGGAGGCCATCCATGTACGAGCCGATCCGCAGCAAATCGGTCCACACACCGGCCGACCACACCGACGACTTCCCGCGCCGTTCCCGCGAGGAGGAGCTGGACATCCAGCTCGCCGGTCACCTGGCCGCGCTTCTCGCGGTCACCGACGAGCTGGGCCTCGGTGCGGCGGGCGACCGCATCGCCGATCAGGTGGCCCGGCTGCGCGGCACCCCGCCCGCCCGGCACGCCGGCCGGAGCGACGCGCCCGCACTCGCACTGCACCGCCGGGCTCACGCCCTCGCCGGCCGCGCGCTGGTGGTGGCCGCGTCCCGCGCCGACACGGCCGTCGCGATCCTCTCGGCCGAGCGCATGGACGCCCACGCGGCGGCGGTCACCGCCGCCACCGCCCCCGGCGCCCCGTCACACCTGGTCGGCGCTGCCTGACGGCCCCGGTCCACGGGCCGCCAGGGCGCGTGGACCGGGTGTCACTCCTCAGTTGCGGACCCGCACCGTCGCCGACGCCGTCGACGCGCTGTGCAGGTCGTCGCCCGCGTAACCGACCTCGTACGTCACCTGACCGATGGCCCGGGGCAGGTCGTTGATCGTGAAGGTGCCGTCGGACGCCACGGCCGCCGACGTCAGCGTTCCGGTGCCCTTCTTGTCGGTGCGCTGGACGGAGAGGGTGATCCCGGCGGGGAGCGCACGGCCCTGGCCGGTCAGGGTGCCGGTGATCGTCAGGCCCGCGTTCTTCGTCGCCTCCGCGGGGGCCGTGAGCGCGAGGGCCGTCGGGGCCTTGGCGACCGCGACGGAGAGGGCGATGTCCTCGGCCGGGCGGTGGGTGAGGTCACCGGTGAAGGAGACGGTGTAGGTGGCGTCGCCGACCAGCGACGGGACGTCGAGCACGGTGAACGAACCGTCGGTGTCGACCTCGACGGCGGCCAACGCGCGGTCGCCGTTCGCGTCGTGACGGACCGCCGTGACCTTGACGGGCTTGGTGGGCGCCGGGCCGTCCAGTCCCAACCGGCCCCGGATGCCGAGGGGTTCACCCACGACGGGCTGCCCGGGCGTGGTGGAGAGCGCACCGGTGAAGCGGGAGTCGTACTGGGCGGCCGGCGGCTGGATGACATGCAGCCAGTACTCACCGCCGTTCGCGTCGGTGGTGACGGCGAAGAGGCGCGCCCCGTCCTTCGACCAGCCCAGCCCGCGCGGTGCGATCCGGCCTCCGTCGAGCGCGCCCTCGAAGGCGAACTCCAGTGGAGGCGTGCCGTCCGCCGGGTCCGCGGGCTGCACCAGCAGGTCGGCCGTGGATCCGCTCGCGGCGGCGCCTCGTGCGATGTACTTTCCGTCGCCGCTGAAGGCGACCGCGGACGCCGCCGCGCCTTCGGGCAGCGGCTGGTACGCGGTCGGCGCGTCGGACAGATCGGCGGCGTCCAGGAGCCGTGTGCCGTAGCCGACGTCGGCTATGGCGATCCGCCGGCCGTCGGCGGACTGGGCGATGTCCCTCATGTTGAGCCCGCCCTGCCCCTCGGCGTCCGCGAAGCGGCGCTCCGGTCCACGTACGAGCGTGTCGCCGCTCGCGTCGAACGTGGTGAGGAACGGGTTCACCTCCCCCGTGCTGCGCGTCTGCGCCATGATCACACGATCGGGGGCCTCGGGACCGCTCGTCAGTCGCAGCCGACCCGCGGCGCTCCAGCCGGTGTTGACGGACTGGGTGCCGTTCGTGCCGTACAGCAGGGTCCGGTTCGTGTCGCAGCCCGAGGTGTACGGCGTCTCGGTGTGCCACTCCTTGCCGCCGGCGAAGGCGAGATCGCGCGGGCAGCCCACGTCGTAGGCGGTGGAGGTGAGGCCGGTGCGCTCCTGCGTCTCGGTGTCGAACGCGAGGATGCCCGAGGACTGCGAGACGTAGAGCGTCCGGCTGTCCGGGCTGAGGACCATCCCCGACGGCGCGGTGCCGGTCGGCAGCGAACCGACCTTCTGGCCCTCGAAGTTGTAGACGTGGACCTGGTTGGCGACCCGGTCCCTGCGGTCGTCCGTGAGATAGACCCGTTGATGCGCGGAGTCGACGACCATCGCCGAGTACGAGGAGATCGGCAGTTTGGCCACGATGTCGCCGGCCACGGCACCGTCGGCCGCCTGGGCGGCGGGCGCGGCGAGGGCGGTGAGTCCCGCGGTGGAGAGTGTCAGTGCGGCCAGTGTCGCCGCAGTGCGTCCATGGAGCCGGATCTTGTTCAACTGAGTCCCCCACAGTCCCGGTTGGCCCTCCGGCTGACCGGCCGGAGGTGATGTGAAGGACCATGTAAGCGTTGTGGAGTTCTTGTGCGCAAGGATACGGCGATGCCCGGACGTTCTTCATAAACAGGGCCGGAAGGGGTGACCCCCGGAATCGTCGGAGGAGTCGTCAGAGGAGTCGGTCGTCAGAGGATTCCGGGGGCCGTACCGCGACGGGCCGATGACGTCACAGGTCAGGGTGGATGTCGGGAGACCCGGTCGCGGAGCGTGCGGGGGCCCGGCCGACGGCGCTGGCGCGCCCGGGAGCACCGGCGGGGGACCGTGCCCGAGGGTGTCGGCCCGGACCGCGCCCGGGGCGTCGGTCCGGGCGGCACCCGGAGCGGGGCGGGCCCGAGGCGGTCAGCCCAGGCGCTGGACCAGCGCGTGGTACTCGTCCCACAGTTCCTTCGGCGTGTGGTCGCCGAAGGTGTTGAGGTGCTCGGGGATCAGTCCGGCCTCCTCGCGCCAGACGTCCTTGTCGACGGAGAGCAGGAAGTCCAGGTCGGAGTCGGAGAGGTCCAGGCCCGTGGTGTCCAGGGCGCCCTTGGCCGGCAGGATGCCGATCGGCGTCTCGACGCCCTCGGCCCGGCCCTCCAGGCGTTCGACGATCCACTTCAGGACGCGGCTGTTCTCACCGAAGCCGGGCCACACGAACTTGCCCGCGTCGTTCTTGCGGAACCAGTTCACGTAGTAGATCTTCGGGAGCTTCGACCGGTCCGGCTTGTCCGCGCCCACCTTGAGCCAGTGGGCCATGTAGTCGCCCATGTTGTAGCCGCAGAACGGCAGCATGGCGAACGGGTCGCGGCGCAGCTCCCCGACCTTGCCCTCGGCGGCGGCGGTCTTCTCGGAGGCGACGTTGGCTCCGAGGAAGACGCCGTGCTGCCAGTCGAAGGACTCGGTGACCAGCGGTACGGCCGAGGCGCGACGACCGCCGAAGAGGATGGCCGAGATCGGCACCCCCTTCGGGTCCTCCCACTCGGGGGCGATGATCGGGCACTGACCGGCCGGGACGGTGAAGCGGGCGTTGGGGTGGGCGGCCGGCGTGTCGGACGCGGGCGTCCAGTCGTTGCCCTTCCAGTCGGTGAGGTGGGCCGGAGCGGTCTCCGTCATGCCCTCCCACCAGACGTCGCCGTCGTCGGTGAGCGCGACGTTGGTGAAGACGGAGTTGCCCCACATGGTCTTCATGGCGTTGGCGTTGGTGTGCTCGCCGGTGCCGGGCGCGACGCCGAAGAAGCCGGCCTCGGGGTTGATCGCGTAGAGGCGGCCGTCCTCGCCGAACCGCATCCAGGCGATGTCGTCGCCGATGGTCTCGACGTCCCAGCCGGAGATCGTGGGCTCCAGCATGGCGAGGTTGGTCTTGCCGCAGGCGCTCGGGAACGCGGCGGCGATGTACCGGGGGGCCGCAGCCTCACCCTTCGGCGGCGTGAGCTTGAGGATCAGCATGTGCTCGGCGAGCCAGCCCTCGTCGCGCGCCATGACGGAGGCGATGCGCAGGGCGTAGCACTTCTTGCCGAGCAGGGCGTTGCCGCCGTAGCCGGAGCCGTACGACCAGATCTCGCGGTCCTCGGGGAAGTGCGAGATGTACTTGGTGGAGTTGCACGGCCACGGCACGTCCTCCTGGCCCTTCTCCAGGGGGGCGCCGAGGGTGTGGACGGCCTTGACGAAGAAGCCGTCGGAGCCGAGTTCGTCGAGCACGGCCTGCCCCATGCGCGTCATGGTGCGCATGGAGACGGCGACGTACGCGGAATCGGTGATCTCGACGCCGATCGCGGAGAGGGGGGAGCCGACGGGGCCCATGCAGAACGGCACGACGTACATCGTGCGGCCGCGCATGGACCCGCGGAAGACGCCGTTCTCACCGGTGAAGATCTCCCGCATCTCGGCGGGATCCTTCCAGTGGTTCGTCGGCCCCGCGTCCTCTTCCTTCGCGGAGCAGATGAACGTGCGGTCCTCGACGCGGGCGACATCGCTCGGGTCCGACGCGGCGTAGTAGGAGTTGGGGCGCTTGGCCTCGTCCAGCTTCGTGAAGGTGCCCTTGGCGACGAGCTCCCCGCACAGGCGCTCGTACTCGGCCTCGGAACCGTCGCACCAGACCACCCGGTCCGGCTCGGTGATGGCTGCGATCTCGTTCACCCAGGAGACGAGCTCCTGGTGAGGGGTGGGGGCAGTAAAGGGAGCCGCGATGTCGCGCGCCACGATCGCTCCTTGATGAGGGTGTCTGTCTGGAAGGCCCCGTGGGGGCTGCGACCCGGATGCTTCGACCCCTTCGAATCCCGTTGGCGCTCATCCGGTGCCGACCGCACTCATTTGATCATCCGACCGTTTCGCCCATCTGTCCAGAGGGCCGCACACGTGAGCATCACCACTCGTATTCGTTACCTACGGTTGCGTAGGTACGATGCGGGAATGACTGCCGCCGCCACCGCGCCCGAGCCCGCCGGGCTGGAAACAGCCGAGTCCGCCACCGACACGGTGAAGCCACGGATGCGTGGCTGGCTGCACGCCGGGATGTTTCCCGCCGTGATCGTCGCGGGGGTCGTGCTGATCGCGCTGACGGGCAGCGTCCGCGGCCGGATCGCCTGCGGCGTCTACGTCCTGACCGCGTGCGCGCTGTTCGGTGTGAGCGCGCTCTACCACCGCGGCACCTGGGGTCCGCGTGGCGAGGCGGTGCTCCGGCGGCTCGACCACGCCAACATCTTTCTGATCATCGCGGGCACCTACACCCCGCTGACCCTGCTCCTGCTCCCCGAAGCGACCGGAACCCCGCTGCTGTGGGCGGTCTGGGCGGCGGCGGTCGCGGGCATCGCGTTCCGGGTGTTCTGGGTCGGCGCACCGCGCTGGCTCTACACGCCCTGCTACATAGCGATGGGCTGGGCAGCGGTCTTCTTCCTGCCGGACTTCATGCGGACCGGCGGGATCGCGGTGCTGGTGCTGGTCGTCGTCGGCGGGCTGCTCTACAGCGCCGGGGGTGTCATCTACGGCATCAAGCGGCCCAACCCGTCACCGCGGTGGTTCGGCTTCCACGAGGTCTTCCACTCTCTGACGCTGGCGGCCTTCGTCGTGCACTACGTGGGCATCTCGCTGGTGGCCTACAGCCACGACTGAGCGCCCCTACCCTCCGTCCCCCCTTCCCTCTCCCTCTCCTCACCTCCGTCATGGCCGCGGCTCCTGAGCCGCGGCCATGCGTCGTCCGGAGCCCGGCCGGATGACCCGGCACCCGTCGGTGTCCGACAATGGCGACCATGGCCACCACCTCCCGTCCCTCTTCCGATTCTGGTTCCGTTTCCGGTTCCGGTTCCGTTCCGGGTTCCGCCCCCGGGCCGCCTCCCGGAATGGGGCTGCGCGAGCGGAAGAAGTTCAGGACGAGGATCGCGATCCGCCGGGCCACGTGCCGACTGATCTCCGCGCAGGGGTACGACGCGACGACGATCGAGCAGATAGCGGAGGCGGCCGACGTGTCGCCGAGCACCGTGTTCCGTTACTTCGCGGCCAAGGAGGACATCGTCCTCACCGACGTGTACGACCCGGCCATGGAGGCCGCGCTGCGCAGGCGGCCGGCCGACGAGCCGCCGCTGGAGTCATTCCGGTTCATCATGTCCGAGGCGCTGACGGCGTACCTCGCGACCGACGAGGACGAGCTGCGGCAACGCACCCTGCTGATGGTCGAGATCCCCGCCGTCCGGGCGCGGATGACGGAGACCATGTCGGACACGGCCAAGGTGCTCGCCCGGGTGCTCGCCGAGCGCACCGGCCGCGGCCCCGACGACCTGGACATCCGGGTGTTCGTCGCGACGGTGCTCGGAGCGCTGCGCGAGGTGACGCTGTACTGGGGCGAACACGGCCAGAAGGGCGACCTCCTCGCGATGCTCGACCAGGCACTGGACACGCTCGAAGGCGGCCTGGCTCTGTAGCCGGGCCACGCCCCGGCCCCCCGACCACAAACCGCGCACTCCACCCCCGTACAGCCGCGCCCCTGCCCCCGTGGCCCGCCGCGTTTCCGTCCTCGGGGTTTTCAGTCCCCGGGGATTTCAGTCATCGACGTCCCCGTCCCCGGGATCTCAATCCCCGGGATCTCAGTCCTCGGCGTCTCCGTCGTCGAACGTGCCGGCTCCGAGGCTCCGGGCCAGCTCCCGGCGGTCCGTCGTCGGCGCGTCGCACACGAAATGCCTGCACACGTACGCCGTCGGCGCCCCGCCCGCCATCGGCCGGTCCGCCAGCAGCGGGAACTCCGCCCCCGCCGTCTCCCCCGCCGCCACCACCGCACCGGGCGCCCGCCCCAGCAGCGCCGTGCGGTGCAGCTCACCGCCGACCGGCCCGGCGACCGCGACCTCGCGCGGCCCGTCGATCAGTGCCTCGGCGACCGCGAGCCCCCAGCCGATGAACCGGGGCACCCGCGGACCGAGTGCCTTCACCACACCGAGCGCGCCCTCCGCGGCGGCGCGATGGGCCTGCGAGCCGGTGTGCGCGGCGTACGAGAGCAGCGCGCCGGCCGCCGCCGTCCAGCCTGCCGGAGTCGCACTGTCGGTGGGGTCCTGCGGGCGCCGGATCAGCCGCTCGGCGTCGTCCGCCGTGTCGTACAGCTGCCCGCCCTCGCCGGTGAAGTGCTGGAGCACGATGTCGAGCAGGAAACCGGCGAACTCCAGCCAGGCGCCCTCGCCGGTCACCGCGGCCAGGGTGAGGAAGCCCTCCGCGACATCGCCGTAGTCCTCCAGGACCCCGGCGTGTCCGCCGGTCCGTCCGTCCTTCGACGTACGGGACAGCCGGGCGGTGTCGCCCATGTGCACCCGCACCAGCAGGTCCGCCGCCTCGGTGGCGCGCTCGACCAGGTCGGGACGGTCGAAGTAGGCCCCCGTCTCGGCGAGCGCGGCGATCGCCAGGCCGTTCCAGGCGGCGACCACCTTGTCGTCCCGTCCGGGACGGGCGCGCAGTTCCCGTGCGGCCAGGAGCCTGGCCCGCACGTCGGCGGCCCGGTCCGCGTCCACCGCCGCGGCGCCCGTCCGTGCGAGCCGCAGAACCGAGGAGCCCTCCTCGAACGTGCCCTCCGGCGTCACTCCGAAGTACTCGGCGGCGAACGCCGCGTCCTGATCGCCGAGGACCTCCCGCAGCTGCTCGGGCGTCCACACGTAGTACGCGCCCTCGACGTGCCGACCGGTCGCGTCCTCGCTGTCGGCATCCAGCGCGGAGGCGAAACCGCCCTCCGGGGTGCGCAGCTCGCGCACCATGAAGTCGGCGGTCTCCAGGGCGATCCGGCGGGCCTGCTCCGAGCCCGTCGACCGCCACAGGTGCGCGTACGCCCGGCAGAGCAGCGCGTTGTCGTAGAGCATCTTCTCGAAGTGCGGAACGACCCACTCCCGGTCCACCGAGTAGCGGGCGAAACCCCCGCCGAGCTGGTCGTACATCCCGCCCATGGCCATCGCCGCGCAGGTGTCGGCCGCCATGTCGAGGGCGCCTTGCGCCCCGGTGCGGGCGTGGTGGCGCAACAGAAACTCGATGATCATGGACGGCGGGAACTTGGGTGCGCCGCCGAACCCGCCGTGCTTCTCGTCGTAGTCCCGGGTGAGCCCGAGGAGCGCCTGCGCCAGTTCCGTTTCGCCGGGCGGGCCTTCGCCGCCGTGCGCGAGGGAACGCTGGGAGAGGTCGTGGACGATGCGTCCGGCGACCTCGGCGACCTCGTCGGGGCGGTCCGCCCAGGCGGTCGTGACCCCTTCGAGCACCTGGTGGAAGGAGGGCATGCCGTGGCGCGGCTCGGGCGGGAAGTACGTGCCGAAGTAGAAGGGTTCGGCATCGGCCGTCAGGAAGACCGTCATCGGCCAGCCGCCCTGACCGGTCGCCGCCTGCACGGCCTCCATGTACACGGCGTCGACGTCGGGCCGCTCCTCGCGGTCGACCTTCACCGGGACGAAGTGTTCGTTCAGATAGGCCGCGACCCGCTCGTCCTCGAAGGACTCGTGCGCCATCACATGGCACCAGTGGCAACTCGCGTAGCCGACCGACAGCAGGACGGGTACATTGCGCCGCCGCGCTTCCTCGAAAGCCTCCGGCGTCCAGGGCCACCAGTCGACCGGATTGCCGGCGTGCTGAAGCAGATAAGGCGAGGTCGTACCAGCCAACCGGTTCATGCGAGCCAGCCTCTCACGCCGACACGGCCCTACCGGTTCAGCCCGCGAGCCCCCGCCCTACTTGGCCGATTTGCACTCATACGCCATCACATGGTGAATGCGGATCGCCCCTTTTGCACCCCGGCCAGCCCGCAGACGCTAAAGGCTCTGCCTCGGCCCAAAGCCGGTGTCCGAATGGAAGCGGGCAGTACGCTGAGTCGAGCAGCACCGCATCCTCGAAGGAGGTACTCCATGACCGCCGAGATGGTGGCACCCGCGTGGATGCACACGCAGATCAGCGCGGAACAGTACGACTCCTGGTCCGAGGAGCAGTGTGCCGGCATTGAGATCGTGGACGGCATGGTCGTCGTGAGCCCGAGCGCCTCCAAGCGGCACAACCGGCTGGCTCGGCTCCTGGCCAATGCCCTTGACGCAGCCGCAGGCCCGGACTGGAACGCCGACACGGACTTCGACGTCCGCCTCCAGGACGTTCCGCTCACCAACCGCCGTCCGGACGTCACCGTCTACCGGGCGGAGACCATCGACCTCACGCCCACCCGCCCCGAGCACGTGCTCCTGGTCGTCGAGGTCGTGTCCCCAGGGTCAGAAACCACAGACCGGATCGTGAAGGTGGACCAGTACGCCAAGGCCGGCATCCCCTTCTACTGGCGCATCGAGCAGGCCGCCGCCGGCGTCCCCCTCATCTACACCTACGTGCTCGACCCCGCCACCAAGGTCTACAGGGACGGCGAGATGTTCACCGGCGCGATCAAGGCCGCCGCGCCCTTCTCCGTGACCGTCGACCTGGGATCCGTCTGACGGCGCTGGAAGATCATTTCCTCATGAGCCGGGCCAGAGGCGCCGGCTTGTGCGCACACACCGGCACCAGCGGCAGCTCGCGCAGCCGACGCTGAGCAGGACCGGCACGATCCGCGTGCGCGCCTCCTCGCAAGCCTCGGGCGACCAGGGCCATCAGTCGACCGGATGGTCGGCATGGCGGAGAAGGTACGGGGAAGTCTCACGGTCCAGGCGATTCGGCGCACCCGCATCCTCTCGCAGGCCCGGTTGATCGCATCGCTCACTCGCGCTGGCGCGCCGTACGCAGCAGACTGGGCGGCGCTGACAGCAGGGTTGTTGTCATCGTCGCATCCGGAGGGGGACGCATATGCGGGACAGCCATCGGGCTGAAGCCGAAAGGCTGTTGGTACGCGCCGTCGAGGAAGAGGTACGGCGGTCGGGAGGCCGGGCGGACGCCGCGTCGCTGACGGCGCGCGGACGGGCCGCGCTCGATTCCCTGGCGGCCGGGGCGGGCGAGGAGTACGCCGCCTATCTCAAGGCGCTGGACGCGGCCGAGGCCGGGCAGCAGCCGCTGTCGCAGCGCTTCAGCCGGACGGTCCTGGGAACCCCCCTGCTGGTCACCGGAGTTGCCGCGGTCGCCGCGGTCGGCGCGGACGTCGCGTTCGGGACGGCGGCGGGGCCGGCCCTCGGCGCGGGCGCCGTCGTCGCGGTCGCGGGGGCCACGGCGACCGTCGCCAAGGTCACCGCGTCGCACTGGCCCGCCGCCCACCGGCGGGCGGGCGCGCTCGGACAGCCCGGCGGGGCCGAACAGTTGCGGTTGCAGTGGCTGGCGGCGCTGGAGGTACGGGGCATCCGCCCGTTCCTCGACCAGCAGCGGATGCTCACCGCCTCGTCGCGCACACCGGCGAAGAAGATTCCCGCGCAGGCGCGGACCACGCCCTCGCTGCGCGGCGGCGACCGCAGTGCGGCGGCCCGTACACGCGCGCTCCTCAGTCAGTCGTTCAGCCAGTTGCCGTCCGCCGAGGGGCCGTTCGCCGGACGGCGGGCCGAGCTGGCTCAAATCGCGCAGTGGGTGCGCGAGTCCCGTGCGTCGACCCGGACCGAGCCGACCGTCGTCGTCCTGCACGGTGCGCCCGGCACCGGACGCACCACGCTCGCGGTGCGGGCGGCGCACAGTCTGAAGGACGAGTTCCGGGGTGCCTGCGTGGTGGACCTGCGCGGCGATGTGCCCGGGGAGACGCCGCTGCCGACGCGTGACGCGCTGCTGCATCTGCTGAACCGGCTGGGCGCTCCCCGCGAGCAGTTGTTGTTCCGGGACGGGGCCTCCTCCGGCCGGGCGGAACCGGGGGGCCGGGGAAGCGCCTCCGCCGAGCAGCAGGTGCGGAGGCTGAGCGAGCTCTACCACAAGCATCTGACCGGTACCCCCGTGACGGTCGTCCTGGACGACGCCGCCGACGCGGCCCAGGTCCGCACCCTGATCCCCGAGCGTTCCGACAGCCTCGTCCTCGTCACCTCCCGCCGGCCCCTGGAGCTGCCCGCCGATCTCCCCGCCCGGGTCCATCAGCTGCCGGTCGGCGCACTGGACGCGGCGGGCGCGGAGGAGCTGCTGCGCGACGCGGCCCAGGAGCAGGAGCAGGGGCCGTACGACTCCCAGTCGACGGACACGGTCACCGAGCTGTGCGGCGGACTGCCGCTGGCGCTGCGCATCGCGGGCACCTCGCTCGGTCCGCGCACCCGGAACGCCCTCGCCGCCGACCTCTCCGCATACGGCCCGGTGGCACCGGTCGAGCGGGCGCTGTGGCTGCGCTACACCGACCAGTCCGAGCCGGCACGGCGGCTGCTGCGCAGGCTCGCGCTGGCCGGGCGTGCCAGCCTGGGCGGCGCGGCCGCGGCCGCGCTGCTCTCGGCCGACGAGCAGGAGGCCGGCCGGCTGCTCACGGACCTGGCCGGGGCCGGGCTGCTGGACCATGTGCGGGGCTCCCGCTACCGGCTGCACGACGTCGTGCGGGGCTTCGCCCTGGCCCGGCTGCTGGACGAGGAGGAGGCGGCGGACCGCACCGCGGCGCAGGAGCGGCTGATCAAGAACTACGCGGAACTGGCCGGTGCGGTGATCCGCATGGTCGACGGCAAGATGTCGACCCGGGCCGGTCAGTTCGGCTCGCACGGGTTCGGTTCGCTGGACTCCGCACTGCGCTGGCTGGACGAGGAGTCGAGCTTCATCACATCGGCGCTGCGGCACGCGGAGGGCGTCGACCAGGGGGCCGTGCTGGATCTGCTGGGCGCGTTGTGCGACTACTGCCTGCTGCGCGGCGACCTCTACCGGCTCGGCGAGATCAGCGAGCTGACGCAGGCCGTGGACAAGGGGCTGCTGGAACGGTCGGTGCAGTGGCGTACCGGCATCGCGGCCCGTCAGCTCGGCGAGCTGGACAAGGCACGCACCACGCTGTCGTCGGTCGTCGGCCTCTACCGCGAGGCGCAGAACGAGGCGGGTACGGCGCTGGCGCTCTGCTCCCTCGGCATCACCCTGCACCACCAGGGCAATCTGACCGAGGCGGCGGCGCGGCTGCGCGAGGCGATCGAGCTGCAGTCCTCCGACGAGCAGGCCGAGGACCGGGCCTGGTCGCTGCACGCCCTGGCCGCCGTCGAACGCGACGGGGGCCGGCTGGCACAGGCACTGACCCTGCTGGACACCGCGCTGGCCCTGCACCGGGAGGGCGAGTCGCTGCACGGCGAGGCGTGGACGCAGTTCCAGCTGGGCCAGACCCTGCTGCGGATGGGCGATGTGGAGCGGGCGAAGGACGCGCTGCGCACGGCCCTGGAGCTGTACAGCCGTACCCGTGACGAGCGCGGCGAGGCGTGGGCGCTGACCCAGCTGGCACGCGCCCGGCTGCTGGACGGCGACCCGGCCACGGCCGCCGAGGAGCTGAGCATGGCCCTGGCCCGCCACCGCGACAACGAGGACGCGCGCGGTGAGGCGTGGACGCTGTACTACCTGGGCCAGTCCCTGGAGGAGGGCGGCGACACCGATCAGGCGGTACGGCAACTGGAGCGGGCCCGCACGATGTTCTCCCGGATGCGCGACACCTACGGGCTGGCGTGCGCCCGCCACCACTCGGGCCGGGTCACCCGCGACCAGCGGGCCGCGCAGACCGGAAACCTCCGCAATTCGGGCTTCGCCCGCCAGCTCCTGGCCGACGCCCGGGCGGACTTCCGGCGCATCGGAGTCGCCCACGGCGAGGCCTGGACGTGCCTGGAGCTGGCCCTGGTCGACGGGGGCAACAACCGTGCCCCGCAGGCACTGGAGCTGTGCGGGGAGGCGGCGGAGCTGTTCGGCTCCTACGGCGACACCCGGGGCGAGGACTGGGCCCGGTTCCTGCGCTGCACGCTGCTGCCGTACGCGTCACCGGGCGGCAGCGAGGTGGGCACGGCGGTGGCCCAGCAGGAGCTGGCCGACCTGCTCCGGGCCGGCCACCCGACGCGGGACGGCAGGCTGGAGGACTGCGCGGAGGCGTTCACGGTGGTCCTGAACC
Source organism: Streptomyces sp. NPDC058051 (assembly GCF_042885475.1). Classification (NCBI taxonomy): domain Bacteria; kingdom Bacillati; phylum Actinomycetota; class Actinomycetes; order Kitasatosporales; family Streptomycetaceae; genus Streptomyces; species Streptomyces sp. NPDC058051. Next base: position 125,310 of record NZ_JBHVRW010000012.1, on the reverse strand, counting down.
GCGGCGTGGACCTGGAGGACGGCTGGCAGGCGTGGCGCCTGGGCATGACGCCCACACGCCACGCCCGGGAGATCATGGGCGTGGCGGTCCCACCGAGGGTGTGACGGCACACCGCACACCGCCCACCGTCTCGTCCTCGACCGTCGGCCTCATCCGGCCCGGCCGGCGCTCGGGGGCGCCGTCCGCGCCGGGGCGGGTGGTGGACGGGTGGTCGTCAGGCCGTGCCGGGCGTGCGGGGACAGGCGATGCAGAGCGTGCGTGCGGGCCTGGCAGGCCGTGCGGGCCCGGTGGCCGCCGAGCGCCCCGACACAGCCCCCGCGCCTACTTGCGCTTCGTGGATCCCGCACCCGCGGCAACGGCGCCGCCCGGCGCCGCCTCCGGGTCCGGGGCCTCCTCGAAGTCGACCTTGCCCATGTGGCGATTCATGGACTTCATCAGCAGCCACACGCCCGCGGCGAGCACCGCGAAGACGATGAAGCCGAGGACGCCGGGGGTCACCTTGTTGTCGTCGACCTCCTTGGCGAGAGGGACGAGATGGGTCAGTGCCTGGGTCGCGTACATATCAGGCATTGTGGCGGATGCCCGCGAAGAGGTCGCTCTCGGGGAGGGAGGTATCGACGAGAGACTTCGCCAGCTCGTACTCCTCGGTCGGCCAGACCTCCTTCTGGATGTCCATCGGGACACGGAACCAGCCGCCGTCGGGGTCGATCTGCGTCGCGTGCGCGATCAGTGCCTTGTCGCGGATCTCGAAGAAGTCCGCGCACGGAACATGCGTGGTCAGCGTGCGCTCGTCGCGCTCGAACTCCTTCCAGCGCTTCAGCCAGTCGCCGTACGGGGACTCCAGGCCGCGGGCCAGCAGCGCCTCGTGGAGGGCCACCGTGCGCGGCCGGTTGAAGCCCTGGTTGTAGTACAGCTTCTGCGGCTGCCAGGCCGGACCGAACTCCGACTCGGGGAACGTCTCGGTGTCCGCCGCACCGTCGAACGCGATCATCGTGATCTTGTGGGTCATGATGTGGTCGGGGTGCGGGTACCCGCCGTTCTCGTCGTACGTCGTGATGACCTGCGGCCGGAACGCGCGGATGCTGCGGACGAGACGCCCCGCGGCCTTCTCCTCGTCCTCCAGCGCGAAGCAGCCCTCGGGCAGCGGCGGCAGCGGGTCGCCCTCGGGCAGACCCGAGTCGACGAAGCCGAGCCACTCCTGCGTGACGCCCAGGATCTCCCGGGCCTCGTCCATCTCCTTCTTGCGCACCTCGTGGATGTGTTCCTCGATGTACGCGTCACCCTGGAGCTTCGGATTGAGGATGGAGCCGCGCTCGCCTCCCGTGCAGGTCACGACCAGCACGTCCACCCCCTCGGACACATACTTGGCCATGGTGGCCGCGCCCTTGCTCGACTCGTCGTCGGGGTGGGCGTGAACGGCCATCAGCCGCAGCTGCTCAGTCAAGACTCGATCCTCGTTGATTGGACGCCACGGACGTGGTGCTGTCCCGGAGGGACATCGGTGTGGGGTGGCGCTCGGGTGACGGGTGGCAGACTTCTATAGTGACCGAACCGGGGGGCGGAAAATTCCAGGATCCCCGGTACGGGAGGAACGATCATGACCGCGGTGCACGAAGCGCTACCGGAGAACCGCTACGGCCACTCCGCGGACCGGCGCGCGGACCGTAAGCTCAAGATCATCGGTTCGGTGCTGGGGGTCGCTCTTCTCGGGGTGGTCGGCTGGATCGGCTACGACTACGTCGCGGGCCAGGGCATCAGCGCCGAGGTGATCAAGTTCAAGGTCGTCTCCGACGAGCGGGTCGATGTGCACCTTGAGGTACGCAAGGGCGAGGACATCCAGGGTTACTGCACGCTCCGCTCGCAGCACGAGGACGGCAGGGACGTGGCCCGCAAGGACTTCCGCTTCGACGAGCACACGGACCGCATCGACCGTGTCGTGTCGTTGCGCACGACGGCCAGGGCGACCAACGTCGAGTTGCTGGGCTGTACCGACGACAGCGGGGCTGCGCGTTGACCGCCGCACGCCGGCCCTGAACCGCCACGACAGACGCTGACCTGCGCATACGCGGTCCTGACGGTTAACCTCCTCCCCCTTTTCCTGGGGAATTGTTAGGCTCGTGGTTTCGCCCACCCGTGAAGGCACATGCTTACGGGTAGGGCGATGCTTTGTATTCCCAGTACCGACGAGGAGCACCCTGTGACCCAGACCAGCGAAAACGTCACCTGGCTCACGCAGGAGGCGTACAACCAGCTCAAGGCCGAGCTGGAGTACCTGTCTGGTCCCGCGCGCACGGAAATCTCCGTAAAGATCGCGGCGGCCCGTGAGGAGGGTGACCTCCGGGAGAACGGCGGGTACCACGCCGCCAAGGAGGAGCAGGGCAAGATGGAGTTGCGGGTGCGCCAGCTCACCCAGCTCCTGGAGCACGCGAAGGTCGGCGAGGCACCTGCCGACGACGGCGTGGTCGAGCCCGGCATGGTCGTGACGATCGCCTTCGACGACGATCCGGACGACACGATGACCTTCCTGCTCGCCTCCCGCGAGTACGCGAGCTCGGACATCGAGACGTACTCCCCGCAGTCGCCGCTCGGCACCGGCGTGAACGGCAAGCGCATGGGCGACGACGCCGAGTACGAGCTGCCGAACGGCAAGACGGCAACCGTGAAGATCCTCGCGGCGAAGCCCTACACGGGCTGACCCGGCACCACTGAGACGAGGAGCCTCCGGCCGGCGGGCCGGAGGCTCCTCGTACGTGGGGCGCCTGCGTGACCGCTCCCCGCGGGCGGGCCGGACGCACACGCCTTCCCCACGGGCGGGCCGGACGCACACGCCGGACGAAACCACTCTCCGCAGCGGCTCAGCTCATCACCAGATAGCCCGCGTCACGCAGCGCCGACGAGACCTCCTCGCAGTGCTCCGGCCCCTTCGTCTCCAGGTGCAGTTCCACCTCGACCTCGGTGAGCCCGAGCCGGGGATCGGTCCGCACATGCCCGATGTCGAGGACGTTGGCGTCGACCACCGAGAGCACGGCCAGCAGCGTGGCCAGCGCACCGGGGCGGTCGGTCAGCCGCAGCCGCAGGCTCAGATAGCGACCGGCCGCCACCATGCCGTGGGTCAGGATGCGCTGCATCAGCAACGGATCCACATTGCCGCCCGAAAGGAGGGCGACCACGGGCCCGCGGAATGACTTGGGATCGCTCAGCAGCGCCGCGACCGGGCTCGCACCGGCCGGCTCGACCACCAGCTTCGCCCGCTCCAGACAGAGCAGCAACGCACTGGACAGCTCATCCTCGGAGACCGTGCGCACCTCGTCGACCAGCTCCCGCACCAGCTGGAACGGCACATCTCCGGGGCGACCGACCTTGATGCCGTCCGCCATCGTGTGCGGCGCGTCGATCGACACCGGGTGTCCCGCGGCCAGCGACGGCGGATAGCAGGCCGCGCCCGCCGCCTGCACGCCGATGATCCGCACATCGGGCCGGACCGCCTTGACCGCCACCGCGATGCCCGCGGCGAGACCGCCGCCGCCGATCCCGACGACGATGGTGCGCACCTCGGGGCACTGTTCGAGGATCTCCAGGCCCACGGTGCCCTGTCCGGCGATGATGTCCGGGTGGTCGAAGGGATGGATGAAGACCGCACCGGTCTCCTGCGCGTATTCCTGGGCGGCGGCCAGCGTCTCGTCGACGACATGGCCGTGCAGGCGGACCTGCGCCCCGTACTGGCGGGTCGCGGCCACCTTCGGCAGCGGAGCCCCGACCGGCATGAAGACCGTGGACCGTACGCCGAGCAGCGCAGACGCGAGTGCGACACCCTGCGCATGGTTTCCGGCACTCGCGGCGACGACCCCGGCCGCCCGCTCCACCGGCGACAGGCCCGCGATCCGTACGTAGGCACCGCGCAGTTTGAACGAGCCGGTCCGTTGCAGGTTCTCGCACTTGAAGTGGACAGGTGCGCCGACGAGCCCGGTCAGGTGACGGCTGCCCTCCATGGGGGTCTCCCTGGCCACGCCCGAAAGCATCTTCTGCGCCCCGCGGATGTCGTCGAGGATCAGTGGGGGAAAATGGCCGGGCGCGCGGAAGTTCATACCGTAAGTCTTGCAGCCCGGCAGGGGTGCCGGATGCCTCGCGTGATCCCGGACTGCGCCGTTGTCCACAGGTTTGTGCAGCACTGGCACGCGTTGCCCCGTGGCCGCGTACTCTGTCCCCCACCCATCCGACACCGTACGAAGAGAGCCCCCGGCCATGCCCCCTCAGGACATGACGACAGCTGCGTCTCCTTCCGGGGGCGCCACCCCCGAATCCACGGGTTCCGACCACATCCTCGACACGCTGCAGCACCAGGTCGCCGTATTCGCCCGCCGTGCCGAGCAGACCCGCCTCGGCGGTGTCGGCCAGGTCCGCAACACCATGGACCGGGCCGCCTATCTGCTGCTCAACCGACTGGACCGGGAAGGTCCGATGGGCGTCAAGGCGCTGGCCGCGGGCATGGGGATCGATTCCTCGACCGTGACCCGGCAGGTCGCACCGCTGGTCGACACGGGCCTGGTCAAGCGCACCTCGCACCCGGAGGACGGCCGGGCCGTCGTGCTCCAGCTGTCGCCGCGCGGCCAGGCGCGGCTGGACGAGGTCCGCCTGTCCCGGCGCGAGCTCATGACGCAGGTGACCGACGACTGGACGGCCGAGGAGCGCGAGACGTTCTGCGCGCTGCTCACCCGGTTCAATCTGGCACTGGCCTCGCGCCAGACGTCACACCAGGCCCCCTCGGCCGGATAGCGGCGGCGCCCCACCGACGGGGCCGCACAGGCTGTCGGGTGCACGCCTCTTGACCCAGGAGCTCCGCAGCGGCTCCGATGAGGACTGTGCGAGAGCGCCAGGCGGGCCGGGAGCGGCGCCGCGCCCAGGAGTTCGAGTCCTTCGTTGCGGGCGCGGCGGGCCGGCTGCTGCACACGGCCACGCTGCTCACCGCCGAGCCCCTTCAGCCCAGCGGGGCCAATCCTCGGGCCCAGCGGATGCTCACGGCCGCGCTCGCGCGCACGTACGCGCGGTGGGAGCGGCTGCGCGGCGAGGACCCGTACGACCACACCCGGCGCGAGCTGGCCATCCGGTTCGCCCACGAGGTCCGGCGCCACCACCGGCAGCGCGGCGGTCCGCTGGACCGGCTGACGCCGCAGGAGCGCCTGGTTCTCGTCCTGCGCCTGTACGAGGGCGTCGCGGAGGAGCAGGCCGCGGCGCTGCTCGGGCTTCCGGTGGAGCGGCTCCGGGCGGTCTGCAACCGTTCGGTGGCCACGCTGCGCGGCACCCGCCGCCCGACGGCCCGGCGAGGGCTGCAGAGGCCGCCGGGAGTCGCGGGGGCCGCCGCAGGACACCCCGTGAGCAGCGGCGGCGGCGCACCGTGAGCAGCGGCGGCAGAGAGGACGAGGTCCGGCGCCTGCTGGACGGACCGCATCCGCAGGTGCCCGGCGATCTGGCACAGCGGGCGGCAGAGCGCGGTGGCCGGCTGCTGCGCCGTCGACGGATCGGCCGACGGCTGGCGCTGGTGGTGGCGTTCGCGGCGGTGGTGGCCTTCATGGTGTGGGCGGTGGCGGCGCAGCCGTGGCAGCTGCCTCCGGCCGAGACGACGCCGCCGCTCGACGGCTGGTGAGGGCCGGTCCGGTGCGACCTATTCTGGAACGGGGGTCAGAACGGGGGTCAGGGGGGCCGGCCGAGGAGGCTGCGATGACCAGGAAAGTCGCCGACTGCCGCAAGTATCCGAGCGTCTCGAACTGCTCGCTCACCATCTCGGGCGAGGAAGAGGAAGTCGTACGGGCCGCGGCGCAGCACGCGGTGTCCGTCCATGAACACACCGACAGCCCGGAACTGCGCGAACAGATCCGGGCATCGCTGGACGACGACAAGTCCGGCGCCTGACGGAGGGCTGGTGGCCGGTGGGCCGGAGGCCCTGGGGGCCGGTGGGCCGGAGGCCCTGGGGGCCGGTGGGCCGGAGGCCCGAAAGCCCCGAGGACGAGGCCCGGAGGGCCGGAGGGCCGAGGCCCCTGAGCCTCCGGAGGACCGGAGGCCCCTAGCCGAGCGCCTGCGTCAGATCGGCGATCAGGTCGTCGGCGGACTCGATGCCGACGGAGAGCCGGACGAGGTCGGCCGGCACCTCCAGCGGGGAGCCGGCCGCCGAGGCGTGCGTCATGCGGCCCGGGTGCTCCACGAGGGACTCGACACCGCCCAGGGACTCACCGAGGGTGAAGAGCTTCGCGCGGTTGCAGACCTGGACGGCCGCCTCCTCGCCGCCCACGACCCGGAAGGACACCATGCCGCCGAAGGCCTTCATCTGCTTGGCGGCGACCTCGTGGCCGGGGTGCTCGGGCAGCCCCGGGTAGAGGACCTGGGTGACCTTGGGGTGCCGGGTCAGCAGATCGGCGATCTTCGTGGCGTTCTCGCTGTGCCGGTCCATGCGGACCGCGAGGGTCTTGATGCCGCGGAGCACCAGCCAGGCGTCGAACGGTCCGGCGATCGCACCCATCGCGTTCTGGTGGTACGCCAACTCCTCGGCCAGGCCGGGGTCGTTGACGATCAGTGCGCCGCCGACGACGTCGGAGTGGCCGCCCATGTACTTCGTGGTGGAGTGCACCACGACGTCGGCGCCCAGGGCGAGGGGCTGCTGGAGGTAGGGGCTGGCGAAGGTGTTGTCGACGACGAGCCGGGCACCCGCCGCACGGGCCACTCCGGCGATCGCGGCGATGTCGGTGATGCCGAGCAACGGGTTGGACGGGGTCTCCACCCAGATCGCCTTGGTGCGCGGGGTGATCGCCGCCCGTACCGCCGCCACGTCCGAGGTGTCGGCGACCGAGAAGTCCACGCCCCACCGCGAGACGACCTTCGCGAACAACCGGAACGTGCCGCCGTAGGCGTCGTTCGGGATGACCACGTGGTCGCCGGGGGTGAGCAGCGTACGCAGGAGGCAGTCCTCGGCGGCGAGGCCGGAGGCGAAGGCGAGTCCGCGGCGGCCGCCCTCCAGGGCCGCGAGGTTGTCCTCCAGAGCGGTACGGGTCGGGTTGGCACTGCGGCTGTACTCGTAGCCGCCGCGCAGGCCGCCCACGCCGTCCTGCTTGTACGTGGACACCTGGTAAATGGGCGGTACAACGGCGCCGGTGAGGGGATCGGCGGTGTTTCCCGCATGGATCGCGAGAGTCTCGAAGGTGTGCTGGTCGCTCATGGGGCCCGAGCGTAGTTCGTCACGAGGGCGCCCACCGGACTACGGGGCCGTCCGGTGACAATGGGGGCATGGAGATTCTCTGGTTCCTGCTCGCCCTGTGCATGCTCGCCGCGGTTGTCGGCCCCTTCGCGCTGCGCCGCCGCGGCGGTATCCGCCAGGTCGCGCCCGGCTCGCCGGACGCCGCCGACCCGGACACCTACGGCTTTGTGCGTCAGGAGGAGCTGGACGTCCGGTTGCCGGGCCCGGACCAGGATCTTCTCGATGTGCTCGATGTCGTGCAGCGTTCCCAGGACTGGCGGGCCGCTTCGCAGTTGCTGGCCGGCACGCCCAAGGAGGGTGAGGTGCGGTGGCAGCGGGTGCAGGCGTTCGCCGGTGCCGCCTCGCTGGAGCTGGCGCAGCGGCCGGGTGCCGGTGGGGCGTGGCTGCGCACGTGGCGGGCCGAGGCACCGAAGGACGCGGGCGGCGCGGCGGTGCACGCCGAGTTCCTGGTGCAGCAGGCGTGGCGTTCGTCGACCGCGGGGACGGACGAGTTCCGGATCATCCTGGAGGAGGCCCGCACGGTCTGCGGCGAGGCGGCCCTGCTGGCGCCGGGCGACCCTGTTCCGTACCTCGTCGAACTGGCGGTCGCCCGGGGACTCGGTTATCCGCACGAGGAGTTCGACCGGCTCTGGGCGAAGGTGATCGACCGGGCCCCGGCCCACATGGGTGCGCACATCGCCGCGCTGCACTACTGGTGCGAGAAGTGGCTCGGCTCCCGCGAGGAGGCCGACCGCTTCGCCACCACGGCCGCCGCCCGCGCCCCGCAGGGCTCGCTGCTGGCCGCGCTGCCGCTCTTCGCGGTGTACGAGCATCTGCCGGAGGTCAATCTCGTGCAGGGCTTCTACCGGAGCGCGGTGGTGACCAAGGCCGTCGAGGGCGCCCTGTTCGCGGTGCACGCGGCCCGCTCCGACGATCCGATGCTCGCGCACGTCCGTCACCTGCTGGTGCTGTTCCTGGTCCGGATGGAACGCTGGTCGGAGGCGATGCACCAGCTCGTCCACATCGACGGTCATGTGGGTGCGCTGCCGTGGACCGAAGGTCCCGACCCGGCCGCCGAGTACACGGTCTACCGGGCGCTGGCGGTGGCCGGCTACGAGGCGAACGGCGGCAGCCCGGCGACGCTGCCGCGCTAGTGACCCGCGGCCGGACGTACAGCACAGCCCGTTCGAGGAGCGGAATCCATGCCCGTCCCGTCGCGTTGTAGCCGCTGAACGCCGACCCCAGGAGGAGCCCCCGTATGTTCCTGCAACGCCGTACCCCACAGCTCCCCACCCCCGAGGAGGCCCTGAAGGGCCGCCCCACCCCCGAATTCACCGTGCCGTCCCGCCACACGGTCCTCGACCGCCCGCTGCTGGGCCCGTACCCGGAAGGTCTGGAGGTCGCGGACTTCGCGCTGGGCTGTTTCTGGGGTGCCGAGCGCACGTTCTGGCAGACGGACGGCGTCTGGACGACACTCGTCGGCTACCAGGGCGGCTACACGGAGAATCCCGCGTACGAAGAGGTCTGCTCGGGCCTGACCGGCCACACGGAGGCGGTCCGCGTGGTCTTCGACCCGAAGATCGTCTCGTACGGCGAGCTTCTGAAGCTGTTCTGGGAGTCCCACGACCCCACCCAGGGTTTCCGCCAGGGCAACGACGTGGGCACGCAGTACCGCTCGGCGATCCACACCCACTCCCCCGAGCAGGCGGCAGCCGTGGCGGCCTCCCGCGAGTCCTACCAGAAGGTCCTGACAGGCTCCGGCTACGGCGAGATCACCACGGAGGTCCTCCCGTCCGAGGGCCGCACGTTCTGGCCGGCCGAGGCGTACCACCAGCAGTACCTGGACAAGAACCCGGGAGGATACTGCGGGATCGGCGGCACCGGCGTCTCCTGCCCGATCGGCATCGCCGAGGCGCCGTCCTCGGACGAGTAGGGGCTGGTACACATCCCGGCGTTCGCTACACCGCGGCCCCACGCACCGGCTCGCCGGCCCGCCCCGCGCGCTTGCCCGAACTCCAGGACGAGGGCCAGAAGTCTGGCTGCCACCCGAAGAGGCTGCCACCCGAAGAGATCGATCGGGCAAGCGAGGGGCGGCAGGAAATGATCATGCAGTACCTGGAGACCCACCCAGAAATCAACAACAGGACGGTCAGAGCCCTTACCGGGATCGGATCGGAGAACAAAGTAAAGACAAGCTTCCTGCGCCTGATCGACGCCGGGCAAATCGAACGTGTTCCCGGAAGGCCCGGTGGCGCCTCCGCGTATGGGCGCATCACTACGCCCTCAGGGGATGCCGCATCCTGACAGGTACTGGGGTCAATGAGCTCCATGCCTTTCCTGTTTTGGAAAGATCACCCTCTTGACCCTTCCATCACCGCCTCGGGAGCATCGAACCCGACAGGCGTACGCCGACATATGGGGGCGAGGATGCTGCGGAAGCTTTCCGGTGACCCGGAGTGCAGGAACGGAACGTGCCCGACGCTGTGGGGTACCGAGGACGCCAAGGACTACGTAGTACAGGGCTACGTCATCACCGACCCCGAGCGGCTGGCACAACTCGACCTGCCTGAGGGTGAGACCGCCGTCGTGGTCCCGGCCGCGGTGTTGGAGGAGTACTTCCGTGCTCAACGGTAAGGAGTTCGGCCGTCTCTTCGAGATCTTCGAGCGGACCGCCTTCCGACTGGAGACGCTCTCCGTCTACAGCGTGGAGGAGGAACACGAGGAGCTCGAACGCTTCCTGGCCGGCGAGGACATGGGCCCTGACTGGGACGACAACCCGTGGGTGCGGTCGATGACCGACAAGGGCAAGGAGGTGGCGCGCGTCCATGTGCTCAGGTCTCCGCTGACCGATTACCTGCAGTACGAACTGGCCGCCTACCCAGGCAACATCACAGCCGGCGAGACCATCGGCATCATCGACCAGGCTGACCGGGAAGTGGCCGACCTGCCCGATCACGACTTCTGGTTGTTCGACGACCGGGATGTGTATCGGATGCACTACACGCCCGAAGGTGCGTTCGTCGGCGCCGACCTGCTTCCTGCCCAGTACCTTGCCGAGTATCAGGACTACCGGGACCGCGCCTTGGCCGAAGCGGTGCCGTTCGCGGACTACTGGGAGCGGCACCACTGACCGCCGACTCGATCGGGAAGGCCCTGCGGGCGCTGCGCGATGCATCCGGACTCACGGGTGACACGGTGGCCCGCAGGGCTTCCATGTCTGCCGGGAAACTCTCGAAGATCGAGACGGGCAAGGTGCGACCGACTGTCCAGGACGTGGACCTGGTCCTCACCGCCATAGGCGTGAGTCAGGAGGTCAAGGAAGAGTTCCTGGCAGCCGCCCGCGCCGAAGCCACCGAGGCCACCGCATGGCGCTTGCTGCGTCGCATAGGCCCGTGGAAGCACCAGAAGACCATCCGGGCCATCGAGGCCGGCACCACCACGCTCAGGCTCTTCCAGGGACAGCTCGTCCCCGGACTCCTCCAGACGCCCGAGTACGCCTCCGCCGTCTTCTCCCTGCCTCCGGCCCTGCCGGAGGAGACCAGGGCCAAGACCGTGGCTGCCCGCCTCCAACGGCAATCCGTCCTGTACGAACCGGGCAGGTCCTTCCGCTTCCTGATCTGTGAGCACGTACTCCGGTGGCGCATCAGCGAGCCCGTGCTCATGGCGCTCCAGCTCGACCGGCTCGTATCCGTGTCCCGTCTGCCCCATGTCTCTCTGGGTGTCGTGCCGTCCGACCGCCGGATGCCCGACTTTCCCATGACCTGCTTCAGCCTCCACGACGACCGACTCGTCATCGTGGAAACGTTCCACTCCGAGGTCACCACCCGCGACCCGAAGGACGTCCAGCTCTACCTCGACACCTTCGAACGGTTCGCCGCAGTGGCGGTCTACGGCAATGCCATGAGAGCCCTGGTTGAGGGCATCCGAGACGGATTCTTGCCCCAACAGGAAAGGTTCTAGAACGAGCTGCTCAGCGGGTGAAGCATCAGCGGTGTCAACACCCGAGGGAGGAAATCCCAGTGAGCAGCCCCAGCACCACGATGGACCCGCCGGTTCAACTGTCCCTCCCCCGCACATCCCCTGCGCCTGCGCCGGGCTGCGGTGTGTGCGCTGCCCTCGCGAAGCAGCGCACAGCGGCGTACGACGCCGGGGACCTGTCCGCCGTCTCGGACTGCAACGTCGAGCTGGCCGCGCACCCCAAGAAGCACCCCGGGGTGCAGTAGTGGACATGCAGACGTAGAGAGACGGACGCACAACAGCCGTGAACGCCTCCGCGTCCATTCGCGAGGTGCTCGCGTCCCTGAGCCTGCCGGAGAGCGCCTACGCGGTGATACGCCCGCAGATGACGCCCCGAGGCCGGCCGCTCGTACACCTGGGCTCGATCCCTGCTGCTCACGTCGAACAGATCGCAGAGGCGCTGAGAGCCACACGGCCCACCACGAACGGGACAGCGGTGCCCGTCCCATCTGAATCAAGGAGGACCAGATGACCGACCTGTACGGACTCGACATCTCCGGAGCCCACTTCAGCAAGGCGTGCGGAGGCAACACCCACCCGGACGGCGAGGCGTGCGTGACCCTCGCGAAGATCGGGCCGGACGCGTGGGCGATGGGCGACAGCAAGCGCCCGGACGCCGAGCCGCTGCGCTTCACCACGGCGGAGCTGGACGCGGCGGGTATCGACCCCGCGCACTTCGACCTCTCCGCCTGATCCACAGCACCACCTGAACTGACGGCCCTGCCCTCACGCCGACGGGTGGGGCCGTCGGCATCTCTGGGAACGGAGCGATAGTGCACCACCACGGCTATGCATGGCTCGGGGAGAAGAAGACGTTCGACAAGGAGAGCATCCGCAGACCGGCCGGACAGGCCCCAACCGTGAGCAGCGAGAAGGATGTAATCGACCGGTATCGGGAAGCCGTGGCGGTGTTCCCGACTGCTGACGTACCCCCGATCCAGACGGCGCACTGGCTCATGAAGCCGCCCTCGGCGATCCGAGGGACATGGGAGGAACCCAAGGAAGCCGGCGAGTGGCTTGGTCTCCAGCTCGCCGAGTTTGCACCCCGGTTCGCCTCTGAAAGCGACCGGGAAGCGGCCAGGCTGGTTTTCCTCGTGAAGGGCGCAGTCGAGCGGCTGACGTGGGGAGGCGACGTATCCCTTGGCCACTATTTGAGTGGCACTGTCTTCCACTCCGTCGCCCTCGTGACGTGCTCCCCAAACCGTGCTGCTCCTGACCTGGCCTGCCCTGTCCGGCAAGCCAGTGCATGACAGAGACCCCCGACTGGTGCCGGGGCCTGGGGAGTCTGCATGCCCATCCCGGACGCTCTCCGGGCCCGTGCAGAATCTGCCGGGCGGGCGAGACCTTCGTCTCTCTGTCGACGATGTACATGCGTCGCGGGGCCGAGGCCGTACGCCGGGACTCCTGTCGCGTATCAACCTGGAGCTGGCGCGGGGTGGCCCGCTCGACGGACGTGAACCCGTCCTCCTGCGCGGCGGAGTAGGCCCATCCCGCGCCCCTCCGGCCACGGCGCCGGGGCGCCGCGCCGTCACGCCGTGGAGAAGCCGCGGGTACCGGACAGCCCGGCACGTGGCCTCACGCAACGGTGCGCCGGGCGTGCGGCCGGGTCGCTGCTCCCAGCGATGCGGAAGGGGCCCGATCCGGCTGGATCGGGCCCCTCGCGCACCCCCTCGCGCACCCCCTCGCGCACCCCCTCGCGCACCCCCTCCTGCACCCCCGAGGGTGCCTGGTCGGTGCGGGCTTGCGGGCGGTCAGCCCTTTGTCACTCCGAAGGCCCGGTCGACCGTCTGGTCGACCTTGTGGCCCTGGGCGTCGACCGCCTGGGTGCGCAGGCTCACGTAGCCGGAGGAGGCAGCGCTCCTCGGCGCCGTGAACGTGGCGCGGTAGTCGCCCGTCTCGCCGGTCGGCTTGAGCGTCAGCGGGTGCCAGCTCCTGCCGTCGTCGTAGGAGGCCCAGGTCTTGACGTCGGTGACGTCGGCGCCGTCCTCGAACCACGACCGCGCGTTCACGGTCAGGGTCTGCGGGCGGCCGGCGTCGACACGGTTGTCGAGACCGGCGTGCGCGTCGTAGCTGATCTGCGGCATCGAGATCGGGGTGCTGTACGCGGTGCTGCCGCCCGCCTCGAACGTCCAGGTGGTCGTGGTGTGGGTGGCGAACTCCCACTCGGGCAGGGCGCGGGATGCCTCCAGCACCGCTCGGTAGGACGCCTTCTCATTGGGGATCTTGAACGAGCCGAGCCAGAGGCTGCTCTGTCCGACCTGCTCACCGTCCCGCGTGACGGTGAGCGAGTAGGTGTCATCGATGGGGGTGAGGGCGAAGTGGGTCGGGTCGTTGTCCGGGAACGGGGTGGGCGAGAGGGACAGCGTCGACTCGCCGGTGTAGGTGCTGTAGTACTGCGCGAGCGCCGAGCTGTTGCCGGCGTCGAACTTCGCGTTGTTCACCGCCTTGAGCCAGTCCACCGTCTTGTGGACACCCGGCTGATCGACGTGCGCGGCCTTGTCCCACATCACGAGGCCCGTGCCACCGAGGTCGAGCCCGTTCATGTGCTGAAGGTGGGAATCGGCGCTCATCCACTGCTCCTGGACCGCCCCGAGGCGCGTGGGGGCGGTACCCAGGATCCAGTTGAAGTTCTCGGTGCGCCGACTGCACAGGACGCTCACCCCGGTCGTGGTGCCCCGGGCGTGGTTGCGGGCCGTGACGTGCACCGTGTTGGACGCGTCGACGGGGACGCGCAGCGCGCCCTCGGGGACCGTGTCGGTGAACGTCTTGGTCAGCTGGTAGGCGTACGGACTGTACGGCGTACCGGTCAGTTTGACGACGACCTCACGCGAAGCAGCCAGGCGGGACAGGGCCGTGCCGTCCTCCCCGTACAGGGCGAACGCGGGCAGGGCCTGCGAACCGGCCGGTGCCACCATGCGTCCGGGGCCGTCGTGGCTGATGGCCACGGCCGCCGCGCCGCGGGCCGCGGCCGTGTCGATCACCTGCGAGATCGGGACGGCGCCGGTGGCCGTGGCGAGAACGAGCTTGCCCCGTACGCCCGCGCGCCGGAACTCCTCGTCCGTGCCCGTCCCGACGTCCGCCAGTCGCAGGGACCTGCTGCCTTCCGGCTTCGTGGCACCGTCGAGCTGGGTGGGATTGAGGGTGATGCCGCGGGCGCCCGGGACCGTGGCGGTCAACTGCGGGGCCACGAGGGTCGAGTGGACCGTGATCTGCTGTGTCCCGGTGGCCGGGGCGGTCGACGGGAAGAGGTGGACGTGCTTGATGTCGGCCGGTATGAGCAGCGTGGTGTCGTTGTAGGCGCCCGGCTTCGTCATCCGGTAGTACGACAGCGCGCCCCCGAGGAACTCGGTCGTGCGGCCGGTGGCGAAGGCGACCTCCTCCGCCTTCCGCGCGTCGAGCGTGTAGGCGGTGTCGCTCTCCGTCAGATCGATCTCCGTCCGGTACGAGTTCGCGACGCTCTCGACCCAGTTGCCGGAGGCGTCAGGAGTCAGGAGCATCGCCTGGGCCGCGTAGACGCCCGGCTTGACGCGCACCGTGGCCACCCCGTCGCGGAAGACGGCGCGGTAGATCCTGAAGGGCTGGCCGGAGGCGTCGCTGTACAGCGTCACCATGCTGCCGCCGCCGCTCTTCCGGCCGTCCCGCCCGATGCCGGTCACCTTGAGCTCCTGGAGCAGGGGCTCGATGTGGACGGAGAACGGAACCCGCAGGGACGCGGACGAGTCCGCGGCCACCGCGGTGACGATTCCGCTGTACGACGCCTCCCGTGCGAGCACGTTCGGGTCCACCGTGACCGTGACCGTGGCCGTGCCGCCCGCCGGAACCGTGACGGTGCCCTTGTCGAGCGCGAGCGCCCCGGTCGGCATCGCGGCGCCCGAGGAGTTGGCGCCGCCGGCGGTCAGTGAGAAGACCCGCTCGGTCGACGCGTCGTTGTGCAGGGTGACCTCGCCGCTCACCGGCGTGTACGCGCCGTCCTCGGCGTACCGCACAGGTCCCAGGTTGAGCGCGGCGGGAGTGGCGTGGGCCTGCTGGGTGGCGGCCCGCGGGACGTTCACGCGGCCCGCGCCGCCCTGGTCCGCCCGGTAGTCACCCTTGTCTGCCGAGGTCACGAGGGCGGACTTGAGCCGGTCCCAGGTCCAGTCGGGGTGGGCCTGCTTGAGCAGTGCGGCGGCGCCGGAGACGTGCGGGGTCGCCATGGAGGTGCCGCTGGCCGTGGTGTAGAGGTCGTCGACCGGGGTGCCCATGGTGGTGCCGGACGCCCGGGCCGCGACGATGTCGACGCCGGGCGCGGTGACCTCCGGCTTGATGGCGAAGTCGCCGATGCGCGGGCCGGTGCTGGAGAACGGGGCGAGGGCGTCGGACTTGCTCACGGCGCCGACCGTGAGAGCCTGCGTCGCCGACGACGGCTGACCGATGGTGTTCGGCCCCGAGTTGCCCGCCGCGACGACGAAGAGGGATCCGTACTGGTCGGTGAGTCTGTCGGCGGCGGCACTGAGCGGCCCGGAGCCGTCGTCGGGCTGGCTGGTGCCGAGGCTCATGCTGATGACGTCGGCGCCGCTGGAGGCGGCCCACTCCATGCCGCTGATGATGTCGGAGAGCGCTCCGCTGCCGCTGTCGCCCAGCACCTTGCCGTTGATGAGGTCGGCGCCCGGCGCGACGCCCTTCGCCCCGTTGCCCGCGCCGCTGCCGCCGATGGTGGCGGCGACGTGCGTGCCGTGACCGAAGTGGTCCCCCGCGTCCGCCGCGCTGGTGAAGTTCTTCTCGGCGGACACCCGGCCGCGCAGATCGGGGTGGGTGGTGTCCACCCCGGTGTCGAGGACGGCGACCTTGACACCCTTGCCGTCGTAGCCGCTCTTCCACATCTCCGGCGCGCCGATCTGCGGTACGGAGTCGGCCAGTTGGACGGTGACCTTGGCGTCCAGCCAGATCTTGCCGATCCGTGCGGACGTGCGCTCACCGGCCGTGTCGCTCGCCTTCCAGAACGCGGCGGCCTTCCCCTTCGGGACGTGTGTTCCGAGGGAATGGATGCTCCGGAGACGGTGGTCGACGCGGGCCGATGCCGGGGCGACGGGTTCCTTGCCGCCCTTCTGGTTGTCGAGCAGCAGGGGGAGCGAACCGGTCGACGCGTCGTCGTAGCCGTCGGCGATGAGGCCGTCGACATCGAAGAGTTCGAGGTCGACGGCGTTGCTGCTCACCGCCTCGTTCGCGGCGAGCGGCAGTACGTACGTGGCGTCGTCGGTGCGGGAGATCTGCGCCAGACCGCGCGAGGGTCCGGTCGGGTCGAGGGTGATCGTGGGGTGGTCGTCACCGGACCGGGTCGTCACGGTGACCACGTCGCCCGTGACGAGCGTGACGCGGTGAGTCGTGAGGGCTTGCTTCGGCGGCGTCTTGCTCGTCTCGGCCTCATCGGCTGAGGCGGTCGGCGTCATCACGCCGGCCACAGCCGCCATCGCCGTGACGGCGAGGGTCGCGTGGGCCCACGGACGCCTTCTACGCGGTGGCATATTCTTCCTCTCGACGCACGCCCCGTGTGCCGGGGCGGGTATGACCAATGAGAGTTCCGGATCAGGCGTCCTCCTGAACAGGCGATCGAGGTTCACCTACCGGACACGGTCCGTTAGAGGAAGCTCGATCGAGGAGGGGTCATGACCTCGGAGGAGTCCATATCCGCGGGGCTCGGCATGCCGGAGAACGCCGCCGCGGTCTACCTGTTCCTCCTGGACCGCGCGACGGCGACCACCGCCGAGGCCGCCGCCGCGTGCGGCCTCGAAGCCGGGGAGGCCGCCGCCCAGTTGACGTGGCTGCGTGACCACGGGCTCGTCCTGCGTGCCAAGGCCATGGCGCTGTCGGGCATCGACCAGTGGTCGGCCGCCGAACCCGACCACGCCGTACGGGATCTGATCCGAAGACGTGAACGCACGCTGCACGACGTCCGTCTCGTCCTTCCCGAACTGCAGGAACGCTTCCGTCAGGTGCACGACGACTCCGCCGCCCAGCGCGCGATCGAGCACGTACACGGGTGGGAGAACGTGGGGGCCCGCTACCACCAGATCCTCCGGGACACGCACGAGGAGGTCGCGCTGCTGGACCACGCCCCCTACGCGTCCGGCGCCGCTCCGACCGAGGAATCGCTTCTGGGGCGTGGCGTCCGGTTCCGGGTCCTGAGCGATCCGACCGATCTGCCGCGGGAGTTGGCCGACGAGTTCGCGGCGCTGAAGGGCCTGGAGGCCCGCCTGCACCCGGACATCCCGTTCCGGGGCGTGATCGCCGACCGGAGGATCGCCCTGGTCACGATGGACCGGGAGCCGCAGAACGTCTCCGCGATCGTGGTGCGTCCCTCACCGCTGCTCGACGGCCTCCTCCTGCTCTTCGACGCGTGCTGGAGCCGTGCCGTGCCGCTCGGCACCGACGCGACCACCCTCGACGTGCAGACACGCCAGGTCCTCATGCTGCTGGCGGCCGGGCTCAAGGACGAGTCGGTCGCCCGGCAGTTGAACACGACGACACGCACCGTCCGGCGCCGGGTCCAGGACGTGCTGACGGCCCTGCACGCCAAGTCGAGGTTCCACGCGGGCGTCGAGGCCAGCCGCCGCGGCTGGGTCTGATCCGGGCCCGGGACGCCCCCGCCCGCACGGGAGCCGGCGGATCGCGCGGCACAGCCCGTCGCGAGGCGCGGCGGCATGAACGAAACGACCCGGCCCCGGCCTCTGCCGGCGAGAGGACGGAGCCGGGTCGTCGCAGTGGGTCTGCTGCGTCACGGGAGGGTCAGATGAGCCCCTGGGCGAGCATCGCGTCCGCGACCAGTTCGAAGCCGGCGATGTTGGCGCCGACCACGTAGTTGCCGGGGCTGCCGTAGCGTTCGGCGGTGGTGTGGCAGGAGTCGTGGATGTGCCGCATGATCTCCGCGAGCCGCTCCTCGGTGTGGGCGAACGTCCAGGAGTCGCGCGAGGCGTTCTGCTGCATCTCCAGGGCGCTGGTGGCCACGCCGCCCGCGTTGGCCGCCTTGCCGGGGGCGAAGGCGACGCCCGCCTCCTGGAAGACGCGCACGGCCTCCGGGGTGGTGGGCATGTTGGCGCCCTCGGCGACCGCCTTCACACCGTTGCGTACGAGGGCCAGGGCGTCGGCCTCGTGCAGTTCGTTCTGCGTGGCGCAGGGCAGGGCCACATCGCAGGGGACGTTCCAGAGGCCGGTACCGGGGACGAACGTGACGTGTTCGCCGCGGCGCTGCGCGTACTCGGAGACCCGGCCGCGGCCGGCTTCCTTGATCTCCTTGAGCAGGGCGAGGTCGATGCCCTTCTCGTCCACGACGTAGCCGTCGGAGTCGGAGCAGGTCACCACGGTCGCGCCGAGCTGCTGGGCCTTCTCGATGGCGTAGATCGCGACATTGCCCGAGCCCGAGACCGCGATGCGCTGTCCGTCGAGGGTCTCGCCCCGGCTGCGGAGCATCTCGGCGGTGAAGAGCACACAGCCGTACCCGGTCGCCTCGGTGCGTGCCTGGGCACCGCCCCAGCCCAGGCCCTTTCCGGTGAGGACCCCGGACTCGTAGCGGTTGGTGATCCGCTTGTACTGGCCGAAGAGGTAGCCGATCTCGCGGCCGCCGACACCGATGTCACCTGCGGGAACGTCGGTGTATTCGCCGAGGTGGCGGTGGAGCTCGGTCATGAACGACTGGCAGAACCGCATGATCTCGGCGTCGGAACGGCCCTTCGGGTCGAAGTCCGCGCCGCCCTTGCCGCCACCGATCGGCATGCCCGTCAGCGCGTTCTTGAAGATCTGCTCGAAGCCGAGGAACTTCACGATGCCGAGGTTCACCGAGGGGTGGAAGCGCAGCCCGCCCTTGTACGGTCCGAGCGAGCTGCTGAACTCGACCCGGAAACCGCGGTTCACATGGATGTCGCCGGAGTCGTCGGACCACGGCACGCGGAAGATGAGCTGGCGCTCCGGCTCGCAGACGCGCTCGATGATCCGGGCGTCCACGAACTCCGGCCGCTGGTCGAGGACCGGGCCGAGGGTCTCCAGAACCTCTCGTACCGCCTGGTGGAATTCCTTCTCGCCCTGGTTGCGGCGGAGAATCTCCGCGTACAGCGGCTCGATGACACTCATGTGGGCCCATACCTTCCGTGGGTCGGAATCGCGCGCGTCGGTGCCCCGTCCCGGGGGCACCAGCGGTCCCCCTCCCCATTGAGGGCGTCGCCCAGACATCGCACGCTCGGCGGCTCACGAAAGCGACGTACAGAACCGTTGTGGCATTTCGATTGTCCCAGGGGCTTCGAAACTCCGTTCACGGCATCCGCATCCCGGACGCGGTCCACGGTGTCCGCGTCCCGGACCCGACGGGCGACGCCCGGGTCCGGACGCGATCGACGGCATCCGCCACCCGGCGCGCGGTCGGCCGCTGCGCGAGCACGGGGGTGGGGAGGGTGCCGGCGGAGGGTTCAGTCGGTGACGCCGAGGTCGTGGCGCATCAGTTCCCGCATGGTGCCGAGACGGGGCTCGGCCTCTTTCAGCTCCTCCAGGGCCCGTTCCGGATCTTCGCCGTCACGGGCGAGGCCGCGGTCGAGACGTTTGACGGCGGCGTCACCGGCGGCGAGGACCCGGTTGAGGTCACGGGATGCCTGCAGGATCCGTTCGGGGACGATCATCTGCGCCTCGGCGTAACGGTCGCGGTGGTCGAGGCGGGCCTCTTCGAGCTGGGCTCGTTCCTGTTCCGTGTAGACGCCGTCGCGGATGCGGTGCAGGGCGTCCTTGAGGAGCGTGTGGAACTGCCGGGAGGCCCGGTTCATCGCCGTGTACTGGGCCCGCCGCTCCTCGAACCTCCGCTGCCGCTCCGCGAGTCGGGCCTCTTCGGTGCGCTGGCGCGCGGTCAGCCGCTGCGCGAGCACGGGGGCGAGGAGAGTGCCGAGGACCCCGACGACAGCGGTGATCATTGTGGTGAGGGCGACGGTCATGCCAGTGAGATTAATGGGGCGCACGGGGCGGGAGGAGCTCGTTCCCGGCCCATGACGACGGCCGATCAGACATGATTTCGCCATGACCACGTCGCGGTGGCACAGACGTACCGAGCCGGCCCTGCCGGCCGACCGCACCCTGTCCGCAGGAGGGCGACCGCGCCCTTCGGGACCGTATGCCCATCCGGCTCCTCCGCCCGTCCCCGGGCAGCGGGCCGCACCCCGTATCCCGCCGCGCGTGGGCGACGTGCGCCGCTATCTCGCCGTCGGCCTCGACTGCTACACCTGCCTGGTCACCGGCGGTCTGCTGGCCCGGCCGCATGTGCACACGGCCGGTGTTCCGGAGACCGTCGGCCTGCTGCTCGGCCCCACGCTCGCGTTCTCGTTCGTCAACCAGGTGCTCCTCACCGCGGTCGCCGGGGCCGGCGTGGGCAAGCTGATCATGGGAATTCGGGTGATCAGACTGCCCGACGCCGGACGCCCGGGGCCCTGGCAACTGGTGCGGCGCTGGCTGTACGGACTGTGCCGGCTGCCGTTGCAGCCCTGGTACGCGCTGCTTTCGTTCCTCACGGGCCCCGGCGCCCTCGCCCTCAGCGCCTTCTGGAGCAGTGGGAACGACGATCCGGTGGGCCTGCGCCAGGTCCACCGGGCCGACCTCGTCGCCCACCGGAACGCCGTGGAGGGTCTGCGCTGAGAGCGAGTGCGCTGTCGGGCCCCCTCGGGCCTCAGGCCGCCGCGTTCTCCGTGATCGTGACCTTGCCCTTGCGGATCGTCGCCAGCCGGGGCGCGCGCCGGGCGATGGAGCTGTCGTGCGTGACCATGATGAAGGTCAGGCCGTGCTCCTTCCACATGGTCTCCAGGACCTCCATGACCTCGTCGCGCATCGACTCGTCGAGGTTGCCGGTGGGTTCGTCGGCGAGCAGCACCTTCGGCTGCTTGACGAGGGCCCGGGCGATCGCCACGCGCTGCTGCTGGCCTCCGGACATCTCGCTGGGGAGATGTCCGAGCCGTTCACCGAGTCCGACGGAGTCCAGTGCCTCGGCGGCCCGCCTGCGCCGCTCGGACGCCTTGCCGCCGAGCGGTACGAGCGCCGTCTCGACGTTCTCCTGGGCGGTGAGCGTCGGGATGAGATTGAAGCTCTGGAAGACGAAGCCGATGTTCTGGGCGCGCACCTTGGTGAGCTTGGCCTCGCTGAGCTTGGCGAGGTCGACGCCGTCGAGTTCCACGCTGCCGCTCGTGGGGCGGTCGAGACCGCCGAGCATCTGCAGCAGTGTGGACTTGCCGCCGCCGGTGGGGCCCTGGATGACCAGTCGCCCGCCGTCCTCGACGGTCAGATCGACACCCGCGAGCGCGTGGACGGTGGACTTGCCGCGCGTATAGCGCTTGGTGACGTCTCTGAGTGTGTACATGGGGTGAACTCCTGCTGGAACGGGGTGGGGTGGGACGCCGGGGGGCTACTCGACGCGGCTCAGCGCATCGGCGGGGCGCAGCCGCGAGGCCCGCCAGCCGCCGAACGCGCCGGCGATCAGCCCGCCCGCCACGGCCAGCCCGACGGCGATCAGGATGACGGAGAGCGAGACGGGTGCGGTCAGCGCGATGTCGAGCGACTTGGACGCGCTCTGTCCGCCCGGTCCGCCCATGCCCCGGCCGCCGCCCATGCCGCCCATGCCGCCGCCACCGCCCGAGGAGCCGAGCTGTGCGGTGAGGGTGGGGCTGATGGCGGTCACGATGTACGCGCCGGCGAGACCGACGGCGATGCCGAGCACACCGCCCAGCAGTCCGTTGACGAGGGCTTCGCCGATGACCTGGCGGGTGACCCGGCCGCTCTTCCAGCCGAGCGCCTTGAGGGTGCCGAACTCCCGGACCCGGCGGCTGACCGCCGACGAGGTGAGCAGGCCGGCCACCAGGAAGGCGGCGACCAGGACGGCGATCGACAGCCACTTGCCGACACTGGAGGCCAGGTCGGAGGCGGTGGAGAGGGAGCCGGAGACGGTGTCGGCGAGATCGGCGGAGGTGGTGACGGTCGTGCCGGAGACGTTCTTCTGGATGGTGGACTTGACCTGGTCGATCTGCTGCGAGTCCGCTGCCTTCACATAGACCGTGGTGACCTTGTCCTTCGAGTCGGAGAGGGTCTGGGCCTGCTTCAGCGGGATGTAGAGGTTGGCGGCCGCGTCGCCGCTGTCGGCGGTCGAGACGCCGATGATGGTGAACTTGGTGCCGCTGATGGTCACGGTCTTGTCGACCGCGAGCTCCTTCTCCTTGGCGTACGCGGAGTCCACGACGGCGACCTTCGCGTCGGTCTCGGACGTCTTGAACGTACGGCCCTTGGTGATCTTCGACGAGGTCAGCGGGCCGAGGGCCTGCTTGGTGACGTCGGTGCCGTACACGGTGTAGGAGTTGACGTCGAAGGAGGCTCCGCCGCCCCTGACCTCACCCTGCGGCTGACCGCTGCCGCCCGGGCCGCCCTGACCGCCCTGGCCGCCCTGGCTGGTGCCGCCGTCCTGCTTGAACTCGCCGCGCTTGAACTGGCCGTCGACCTTCATCACGTTCAGGCTGAGTCCGCCGACGACGTCCGCGACCCCGTTCTGGTCGCCGATCGTGGCGACGGTGGAGGAGGCCAGCGTCTGGAAGCCCTGGACCATGACCCGGTCGCTGCTCTGCGTCGCGTCGTCGTCGTCGCCCTTGGCGTCGAACTCGAACTTCGGGCGGTCGTTGCTGCCGGAACCGGGGGCTGCCGCGGCCTTGGTGACCGTCATGTCCGTGCCGAGGCCGTACAGCGATTCCAGGACCTTGTCCTGGGCCTTGCTCATGCCGGAGGAGACCGAGCTGACGATGATGACCAGCGCGATGCCCAGGGCCAGTCCCGAGGCGACGACCAGCGCCGCCTTTCTGCGGCGGCGCAGCTCGCGCCGGAGGTAGGTGAAGAACATGGCGTGAGGCTATGGACGGGTCGTGATGGTGAGTTAAGGCCAGGATGAGAGCTGGATGAGAACCTGTACGCACACCGAAGGCGGCGGCGCCGCGGATCCGGGAGGATCCGGGCGCCGCCGCCTTCGGTGTGCGGGGCTGCGGGAGGAGAGGTGTGTGCGGGTCAGGCCGCGGAGCCCGCGGTCCACTCCGCCCAGTTCATGTTCCAGCCGTTGAGGCCGTTGTCGGGGGTGATGGTCTTGTCCGGGGAGTTCTTGACGATGACCACGTCGCCGACCATCGAGTGGTTGTAGAACCAGGCGGCGGGCTGGTTGGCGTCGCTCGCGCCCTTCACGTCGGCGAGGCCGACGCAGCCGTGGCTGGTGTTGACACTGCCGAAGATCGACCGCGCACCCCAGTAGTTGCCGTGGACGAAGGTGCCCGAGGTGGACAGCCGCATGGCGTGCGGCACGTCCTTGATGTCGTACTCACCCTTGCCGTCGTCGTCGGTGAAGCCGACCGTCGCGCCGTTCATCCGGGTCTCCGTGAACTTCTCGGAGATCACCATCTGCCCGTTGTACGTGGGGTTGGCGGAGGAGCCGGCGGAGATCGGGATGGTCTTGATCGTCTTGCCGTCCTGGGTGACGGTCATCGTCTTCGTGCCGGCGTCGACCGTCGAGACCTGGTTGCGGCCGACCTTGAAGGTGACCGTCTTCTGCTGCACGCCGTAGACGCCGTCCGCGCCCTCGACGCCGTCCAGCGCGAGCTTCAGCGTGACGGTGGAGCCGCCCTGCCAGTACTGCTCGGGGCGCAGGTCGAGACGCTGCGCGTTGAACCAGTGGCCGACGACTTCCTGGCCGCTGCTGGACGTCACGGTGATTCCGTCCTGGACGGCCTTCCGGTCCGTGATCGGCTTGTTGAAGTTGATCGAGACCGGCATGCCGACGCCGACCGTGGAGCCGTCCTCGGGCGTGAAGTTGCCTATGAAGCTGTTGGCGGGCGAGACGGTGGTGAACGAGGAGTTCTCGTGCGCCTCGCGGCCCTTGGAGTCCTTGGCCGTCGCGTTGATCTTGTACGTGGTCGAGCGCTCCAGCTGGACGTCCGGCTTCCAGCTCGCGCCGTCGGCGGCGAGCGTGCCCTTGACGGCTGTTCCGTCCGACGTGGTCATGGTGACCTGGGACAGCGTGCCCTTGGCGACGCTGACCTTCGCGTCGTTGTTGATGCTCGCGTTGGTCGCACCGTTCTTCGGCGCGATCGTGATCTGCGCCTCCGACGCGTCCTGGGCGGCGGCCTTGTCGACCTCGGCCGTCTGCGACGTCTTCGAGCTCTCGGCACTGCTGCCGCTCGCGCCGCTGTCGTTGCAGGCGGTGAGCACCAGAACACCACCGAGCAGGGCGGACGCGGCCATCAGGCCCTTGCGCCGCTTGCTGTCCGTCATCACACGCTTCTCCATCGTTGCCTAATCCCCAAAAACCCCGAGCAGAGCCGCACCGACTGACCGGCGAAACCCGTCAATGTTCCTAGAACCCATGGAAAGGGTCCTCCGTTCCACATCCAAGGAGATGTGGGGAACAACACTCATCGACGCAACCACCCTCAGTGGTGGTTCCCGGCTCCGGTCGCGTATAAGCGGCCGGTGCGTGGGGCGGCCCGTCCCGGCCCGAGGACCGGCCGGGACCGTGGCTCACCGCCCGCTAGACCCGCCGCCCGGCACCGTCGCCGTCGGCGTCGTGTCCGCCGTCGTTCCCTCCATTGTGCGGGACGTCCCCGTGCGCCCCTTCGTCGTCCGCTCCGCCCCGGTCGCCCTCGCCCTCTTCGTCGTCGTCACCGTCGTCGTCCTCTTCCTCGTCGTCGTCACCGTCGTCGTCGCCGTCGTCATCGAGGTCCCAGTCCTCCGTGGCGTCCGGGTCGTGCTCGACGATCTCGCTGGTCCAGGACGCCTGGGCGAGCTCGACCCCCGGCACCTCGCCGACCAGGTCGAACGGATCGATCAGGGAGGCGAGGGCCTCCGCGCCGTCCTCCCGTACCGCCGCCTCGGCCAGCAGGCGTTCCTCGGCCGCCGCGCCGCCGGGCTCCCCGTACTCGGCGGCGATGGACTCCAGCGCGCTGCCGCTGAGGACGGCGAGGTCCGTGATCTCCAGCAGCATGTCGACCCGAAGCCGAACAAACCGTGATGTCTCAGAAGTGCTCATGGGCCGGAGCGTAAGCTCCACACCGTCGCGACTTTCCTACGACCCGCTGCTTTCACTAGCATCGGTGTACAGGCCTAACTCACGTATGTGACAAGGGGGATCGTTTCTGTGGCCGTTGCTCGCCGCCTGCTTCTGACCGCCACCGCCGCGGGCACGGTGCTGACCGCCCTCTGGTTCGTCCCGTCCGCCAACGCGACGGACGAGCCGGCCGGCGCCACCGGCACCCGGAACCAGCAGGCCGCCGCGGCGGACACCGGGAGCGGCCCGCGGCTGGCGGACACCGGCGCCGGAACCGACACCACGCCGTATCTGATCGGCGGCACGGCGTTCCTGGGCATCGGCGCCGCGTTCGTCACCCACTCGGCACGCCGCGCCGGAGCCCCGTCCGTCTGAATCCCCGCCGGGCCTACGCCAGCGGTCCGGTCACCGGCTCGACCGCGGCGACCAGCCTTCCGGCGCGTACGAACGCCTCCGTCGCGGCCAGGTCCGGTGACAGGAAGCGGTCCGGTCCCGGCCCCTCGACACCGGCCGCGCGCAGCGCGTCGACGGCGGCCTGCGAGGCGGGGGCGGGAGTGAGGCCCTGGGCGGCGCGCAGTTCGACGGCGCGGGTCGCCGCGTACAGCTCGACGGCCACGATCCGGGTGAGGGCGTCGACGGCGGTACGGAGCTTGCGCGCCGCCGACCAGCCCATGGAGACGTGGTCCTCCTGCATCGCGGAGGACGGGATCGAGTCGGCCGACGCGGGGACCGCGAGCCGCTTCATCTCGCTGACCAGGGCGGCCTGGGTGTACTGGGCGATCATCAGGCCCGAGTCCACACCGGGGTCGTCGGCGAGGAACGGCGGCAGACCGTGCGAACGGTTCGTGTCCAGCAGCCGGTCGGTGCGGCGTTCGGTGATCGAACCGAGGTCGGCGGCGACGATCGCCAGGAAGTCGAGGACGTACGCGACGGGCGCGCCATGGAAGTTGCCGTTGGACTCGACCCGGCCGTCGGGCAGGACGACGGGATTGTCGACGGCGGAGGCCAGTTCGCGGTCGGCGACGATTCCGGCGTGGTCGAGGGTGTCGCGTCCGGCGCCGTTGACCTGGGGTGCGCAGCGCACGGAGTAGGCGTCCTGGACGCGGGGGGTGTCGCCGGTGACCTCGGCGTGCCGACCCGTGAGGCCGGAACCGGCAAGCACCCGCAGCATGTTGTCGGCGCTGGCGCCCTGGCCCGGGTGCGGGCGGATCGCGTGCAGTTCCGGGGCGAGGACCTTGTCCGTGCCGAGCAGCGCCTCCAGGGAGAGGGCGGCGGTGATGTCGGCGGAGGTGTAGAGGTTCTTCAGGTCGGCGAGGGCCATGACGAGCATGCCCAGCATGCCGTCGGTGCCGTTGAGGAGGGCGAGGCCCTCCTTCTCGCGCAGCTCGACGGGGGTGATGCCATGGGCGGCGAGCAGCTCACCGGCGGGGCGCACGGTGCCGTCGGGGCCCTCCGCGTCACCCTCGCCCATCAGCGTCAGGGCGCAGTGGGAGAGCGGGGCCAGGTCGCCGGAGCAGCCGAGCGAGCCGTACTCGTGGACGACGGGGGTGATGCCCGCGTTGAGGACGTCCGCCATGGTCTGCGCGACCTCGGGACGTACACCGGTACGCCCCGAGGCGACCGTCTTCAGGCGCAGGAACATCAGGGCGCGGACGACCTCGCGCTCGACCCGCGGGCCCATGCCGGCGGCGTGCGAGCGGACGATGTTGCGCTGGAGCCTGGCACGGAGGTCCTGGCCGATGTGCCGGGTGGCCAGCGCCCCGAAGCCGGTGGAGACGCCGTAGACCGGCTCGGGCTTGGCGGCGAGCGCCTCCACGATCTCGCGCGCGGCGGCGAGCGCGCTCACGGCCGCCGCGGAGAGCTCGACACGGGCGCCCTCGCGGGCCACGGCGATGACGTCGCCGGCGGTGGCGCCGGACGTCCCCACCACGACTGTATGCATATCCATATTCAGAAGCGTACGGATTGAATCCGTTCATGTCACCAGTGGTCGCGCGATTGACCCCTTACCGGTCCGCCCCTCCGGTCAGGGGCGGCTGCCGCGCAGGTGGCGGCGGTCGTGCGGGGACCTGGGCGGCGCGTCGGCCAGCCGGATCACCTCGTCGTCGCGCCCCGCCACGACCGGCTGCACGGAGCGGGCCGCCTTCGCCCGGTACTGGGCCGCGTCGGCGAGCCGGAAGAGCCGGCGCGCCGACACGACGGGACCGACCGGGTCGCCGGTCGACGCGATCCCGCACGCCACCCCGTCGCCGAACTCCAACTCGGCTGCCCGTTCGCAGAGTTCGGTGGACACCCGGATCACCTCGTCCGCGTCGGGGCCCACCACGAGCAGGCAGAACTCATCGCCGCCGAGCCGGGCAGCGAGCGCCCCGGGCAGCATGGCGCCGCACCGGGAGAGCACCGAGCCGAAACGTTCCAGCAGACGATCGCCGACCGCATGGCCGTGCGTGTCGTTGACCCGCTTCAGGCCGTTGAGATCGCAGACGACCAGGCTGACCACTGATCCGTCCGTCCGGTGCCGCTCCACGGCTTCGTCGAGCCGCACGTCGACGGCGCGGCGATTGGCCAGCCCGGTGAGCGGATCGGTGAAGGCGAGTTTGCGGACCTCCTCCAGCCGCTCGGCCTGGGCGATCCCGGCGGCGACGACGGCGGCCAGCACGGTCGCGAAGTCCGCGTCGTCCCGCCCGAACACCGGCACGCCCACCGGGCGGGCCACGTACAGCTCACCCCAGGCCCGCCCGTGCAGCACGATCGGCGCGACCACGCAGCAGCCGCGCCCGCGCCGCCGCAGGGCGGCCACGCGCTGGTGGCAGTACCCGCGCCCGGACCCCCGGGCCCCCGCGCCGCCGCACGGCGGGCGCCGCACCGGGTCGTCGGCGGTCTCCACCCAGGCGTCCGGCTCACCGCCCCCGGCGGCCCACCGCTCGTGCAGGAACTCGGTGATCTCCGGGAACCGGTGCACCGGGTACGCCTCCTCCTCGGGGAACTCCTCCTCGCCTTCGGCCCGTTCGCCCGCGTTGACCAGCACACGCAGCCGCCCTCGCTCGCGCTCCCACACGGAGAGCGCGGCGAAGCTGCCGCCCAACGCCTCGCACACCCCCAGCGCGGCCGCTCGCCACGACCCCCGCGGGGTGGGTGCCGCCGCCATCGCCTGCGCGAGAGACACCACGGCCCGCAGCCGCACATCATCACCCATTGCTCCAGCTTATGTAGTTTTGTGGTGATTTGATCAGTTAGGGGCGTCAGAAATGTTCAC
Organism: Streptomyces sp. NPDC058051; assembly: GCF_042885475.1. NCBI lineage: Bacteria > Bacillati > Actinomycetota > Actinomycetes > Kitasatosporales > Streptomycetaceae > Streptomyces > Streptomyces sp. NPDC058051. The sequence continues at coordinate 96,753 of NZ_JBHVRW010000012.1, read as the reverse complement.
TGCGTGTCTCTTTGAACACGAAACGTTACTGTCCGGGCCAGTTCGGCTTCCTCTTCTCGTTGAACGCGGCCACGCCCTCGGCCCGGTCACCGGAGAAGGCGACCGACCGCCAGGCGGCGTCCTCGACTTCCAGCCCGGCCCGCAGATCGAGCCCGTGCCCGAGCCGCAGTGCCCGCTTGGCCGCCCGCAGCCCCACCGGGGAGTTGGCGGCGATCCGGCCCGCGAGCGCCAGCGCGGCCTCGCGGTCCCGCCCCGCCTCCACCAGTTCGTCGACCAGCCCCGCGTCACGGGCCTCCGCCGCCTCCACCCGCCGGGCCGTGAAGACCAGCTCGGCAGCCGCCGCCGCACCGATCCGGCGCGGCAGAAGCTGCGTACCGCCGCCGCCCGGGATGACACCGACCGACACCTCGGGCAGGCCGACCACGGCTGTGCGGTCGGCGACGATCAGATCGCAGGACAGGGCCAGCTCGAATCCGCCGCCGAGCGCGAAGCCGTGCACGGCCGCGATCGTCGGCATCGGCAGCTCCAGGACGCCGGTGTACGCCGCGCGCGCGGTGGGGCGCTGGCGCAGCAGCTCGGCATCGGTGAAGGAGTTCCGCTCCTTCAGGTCCGCGCCCACGCAGAAGGCCCGCTCGTGGCTGGAGGTGAGGACGGCGACCCGGACGTCCGGATCGGCGGCGAGCGAGGCACAGGCGGCGGCGATCGAGCGCGCCATGTCCGTGGACACCGCGTTCATCGCCTTCGGCCGGTCGAGAACCAGCTCGGCGACGTGTTCCTGTCCCTCGTGGACCCGCACGACGACGAATTCCCCGAACCGCTGCTCGGACGTGACGGTCATGACTTCACCCCTCCGGTTAACGATCGTTACCGGAGGGATCCTAGGCCGTGTCTGACACATGGCGCCGTCCGCCCGGAGGGCGGGACCGGCGGTGTCCGGCGCGTGCGATCGCAAGGCGGAGGGTCGTCCTCGTAGTGGGCCCACTCGGACGATCCCGACAACGCAGCGAGCGTGCGTGTCAGGCGCCGCCGGGCAGGCGGGATCTGTCAGACACGGCCCAGGGGGCACCCGGGGCAGCGGTCCGGGTGACGGCGGACGGGGACGGTGTCAGGGCGCTTCCGGTGGCACCGGACCAGGGGCAATGTCCCGGACCGGGCGCGACGTCTCGGACCGCGGGCGACGTCAGGACGTGCCCCGGCGGGCCAGCAGCCAGGGCTCCACCACGCCGAGACCGCGTACCGGGCGCTGCCACATCGGCTGCAGCCCGTAACGGTACGTGGGCACGGACAGCGGCTCCACGCCCTCCTGGCGCTCCTTCTCGGCCGCCGCGGCCTCCTCCGCCGCCTGTGCCTCGGAGGCCGGGGCGTCGCCGGTACGCGTCAGCTCCTCCGCGAACGCCCCGTCCACCAGGACGGCGTCCTTCGGAGCTATCGAGGTCAGTCGGCTGGCGAGGTTCACCGTCGTACCGAAGACATCGCCCATTCGGGTGGTGACCGTGCCGAACGCGATGCCGACGCGCAGCGCCGGCATGGTCTCGTCCTGGGTCATCGCCTCGATCAGGCGCAGCGCGATCTCGGCCGCGGTACGCGCGTCGTCCGCGGCGTAGAGGACCTCGTCGCCGAGCGTCTTGATGAGCCGGCCGCCGTGCGCGGCGACCAGGTCGGCGCAGGTGGTCTCGAACGCCTCGACCAGCTCTCCGAGCTCCTCCTCCTCCAGCCGCCGGGTCAGCCGGGTGAAGCCGACGAGGTCGGCGAAGCCGACGGCCAGGCGCCGGTCGACCATCTCCTCGTCGTCGGCGGCCTGCACGACCCGGCCGGTGGCGGCGGCGAGCTGGCGCCGCCACACGTAGACCAGGAACTCCTCCAGCTCCGGCAGCAGCAGCTCCACCAGCGGGTACGTGACCTCGGTCCGGGTCATCCCGGGCTCGGGGGGCTCGGTCAGCCCCTCCAGGAAGGAGTCGATCTGCCACTCCGCCAGCCTGGCGGTGGTCTGCCCGGTGGACCGGGCCACCTGGATCGCCATGGGCTCGCTGAGCAGCCCCGCCTCGACGAGACCGGCGAGCCGGCGCAGCGCCAGCACATCGGCTTCGGTGAGCGCCCTGGCCTGCCCGATGTCGGCGAAGCCCATGGCCCGCCAGAAACGGGAGGCCAGGTCCATCGAGACGCCTGCGGTACGGGCCGCCTGGAACGGTGTGTAGCGACGGTCGGCGCCCAGGATCAGCTGTTCGAGCCGGATCGCGAGGGGGTCGTGGGTCGGTTCCGCCGTATGGTCGACTTCGTGATGCGGTGTCGGGTGGACCGAAGGTTCTGACGGGGGCTCCGCGCCCGCGCCGGAGGTCGTGTCGTCGACGGTCACCAGCCGCCTCCTGCCCGTTCCCTGCGCACTGCCCTGCCGATCTGTCGGTGGATCGCCTCAACGATACGGCAGGTGTGCCGTGGCTCACGTCGCTCAGTCTCCCGGGAATGTTCCTGGGTGGGCCGGGGGCGTGGGCGGTCGCGGCCGGTGGGTGGCTTCCGGGAGGGCAAGGCGCATCCCCCGGGTCGCATGCGGACGAGGGGGAATGACCGGGCAGGTCAGGCGCACCGCGACGTCCGCAGGGCGCTCCTCGGGGCGAGGCCCGGTGATACGTCCGCAGGGCGCTCCTCGGGGCGAGGCCCGGTGATACGTCCGCAGGGCGCCCCCGGGGCGGCCCCGCGCGCGGGGCCGCCGTGTCAGACCAGGCCGCCCCCGACGCCCCGTAGGTGCACGATGTCGCCCGCCGACACAGGTTCCTGGATGCCGTCACCGGTCGACAGGATCAGCCTGCCGTCGCCGTCGACCGCCACGGCTTCGCCGGTGAGGGTGCGGTCGCCGGGCAGTTGGGCGCGTACCGTCCGGCCGAGTGTCGCGCAGCCCGCCGCGTACGCCTCCTGGAGACCGCTCCCCGCCGGGTCGCCGCCCGCCGCGCGCCACTGCCCGTACCAGTGCTCCAGCGAGCGCAGCACACCCCGCAGCAGCGTCTCGCGGTCGGTGGAGATCGCGCCGGCCAGGGCCAGCGAGCCGGCTGTGGGGGCGGGGAGTTCGTCGGCGCGCAGGGAGACGTTGAGGCCGATGCCCACGACGACGCCGTCCCCGGCGCGCTCGGCCAGGATGCCGCCCGCTTTGCGCTCCTCGCCCGGTGGGGTCTCCCCCGGACGGAGCGGGCCGGAACCCCCGGGGACGGTCACGAGGAGGTCGTTGGGCCACTTGAGAGCCATGTCGACGCCCGCCGCCCGGGCCAGGCCCGTCGCCGTCGCGACGCCGGTGAGCAGCGGCAGCCAGCCCCATCGGTGGACGGGGACGTCACCCGGTGTGAGGAACACGGAGAGGAACAGGCCCGAACGGGCCGGAGCCGTCCAGGTGCGATCGAGGCGCCCGCGGCCCGCGGTCTGCTCCTCGGCGACCAGCACGGCGCCCTCGGCGAGCCCCGCCGCCGCCCGCCCGGCAAGATCGGAGTTGGTGGAGCCGGTGGTCTCCACGACGTCGAGCGAGGTCCACAGTCCGCCCTGCCGCAGCAGCCCGCGGCGCAGTGCGGCGATGTTCAGGGGCGGCCGGTCCAGGTCCGACCAACGGCTCCGAGGCGCATCCGAAGGTGTCATGCAAGCCAGACTAGGTGTGGGAAACGACGCACTGCCGAACCGAATACCCGCCGTTACCCTACGAATCAGTAGGTGTTTCAGAACCTGATCAGCCGCACCGTCGTCCCGTGACCAGGCAGGGAGCCGCCACCCGATGTCCGAGCCGGAAGCAATCGACATCCACACCACCGCTGGCAAGATCGCGGACCTTCAGCGCCGGATCGGCGAAGCGACGCACGCGGGCTCCGAACGCGCGGTCGAGAAGCAGCACGCGAAGGGCAAGTTGACCGCCCGCGAGCGGATCGGTCTGCTGATCGACGAGGGTTCCTTCGTGGAGCTCGACGAATTCGCCCGGCACCGCTCCACCAATTTCGGCATCGAGAAGAACCGCCCGTACGGGGACGGTGTCGTCACCGGCTACGGCACCGTCGACGGCCGCCCCGTCTGCGTGTACTCGCAGGACTTCACCATCTTCGGCGGCTCGCTCGGTGAGGTCTACGGCGAGAAGATCGTCAAGGTGATGGACTTCGCGATGAAGACCGGATGCCCGATCATCGGCATCAACGACGGCGGTGGCGCGCGCATCCAGGAAGGCGTGGCCGCGCTCGGTCTGTTCGCCGAGATCTTCCGCCGCAATGTGCACGCCTCGGGCGTCGTTCCGCAGATCTCGCTGATCGTCGGACCGTGCGCGGGCGGCGCGGTCTACTCCCCCGCGATCACCGACTTCACGGTCATGGTCGACCAGACCTCGCACATGTTCATCACCGGCCCGGACGTCATCAAGACCGTCACCGGCGAGGACGTCGGCTTCGAGGAGCTCGGCGGCGCCCGCACCCACAACACCACCTCCGGGGTGGCCCATCACATGGCGGGCGACGAGAAGGACGCCATCGAGTACGTCAAGTCGCTGCTGTCGTACCTCCCTTCGAACAACCTCTCCGAAGCACCGGCCTTCCCCGAAGCCGCGGATCTCGCCACCACGGACGAGGACCGTGAACTCGACACCCTGATCCCGGACTCGGCGAACCAGCCGTACGACATGCACACCGCCATCGAGCACGTGCTGGACGACGGCGAGTTCCTGGAGACGCAGTCCCTCTTCGCGCCGAACATCATCACCGGCTTCGGGCGCGTCGAGGGCTTTCCGGTGGGCATCGTCGCCAACCAGCCGCTCCAGTTCGCGGGCTGTCTGGACATCAACGCGAGCGAGAAGGCGGCACGGTTCGTCCGCACCTGCGACGCCTTCAACGTGCCCGTCCTGACCTTCGTCGACGTCCCCGGATTCCTGCCCGGCGTCGACCAGGAGTACGGCGGCATCATCCGTCGCGGCGCCAAGCTGATCTACGCGTACGCGGAAGCGACCGTCCCGCTGATCACGGTGATCACCCGCAAGGCGTTCGGGGGCGCGTACGACGTCATGGGCTCCAAGCACCTCGGCGCCGACATCAACGTCGCCTGGCCGACCGCGCAGATCGCCGTGATGGGCGCACAGGGCGCCGTGAACATCCTGCACCGCCGCACCATCGCCGCCGTCACGGACCCCGCCGAGGCGGAGGCGACCCGCGCCGAGCTGATCGCCGACTACGAGGACGCGCTGCTCAACCCGTACGTGGCGGCCGAGCGCGGCTACGTCGACGCGGTGATCATGCCGTCCGACACCCGCGCCCACATCGTGAAGGGCCTGCGCCAGCTGCGTACGAAGCGGGAGTCGCTGCCCCCGAAGAAGCACGGCAACATCCCCCTCTAGAAAAGGTCCTGGCCATGATCAAGGTCATACGGGGCAACCCGACCCCCGAGGAGCTGGCCGCCGCACTGGCGGTGGTCCGGGCGCGCGCCGCGGCGACGGCCGACGCGCCGTCCGCCGCACCGGCACTGCCCGGCCAGTGGTCCGACCCGGGGCGCATCGCCCGGCGCGAGCGCCGTCTGCCGGGGCCGCGCGCCTGGGCACGGACGTACTGGCCCGGGTAGGCGCGGGAACATCTGTCTGTCCGCTATCTGTCCGCGCGCGAGGGCGATCCGGCCCGTACACACCAGGGCGCCTGAGTACCCGTACTCAGGCGCGGTGTCCGCCGCGGCAGCAGGATCGGTCCATGCTGTGGTCCGACCCGGAGAACAAGGCGCCGAAGGAACTGCGCGACGCCCAGGACATGATGCGGCGCGTGGGAATGGTGCTCGCCCTCGCGATGGTGGTCGCGATGCTCGTCCTCGGGACGCGGTGACGGGTTCGGGAGCGCCGCACGGGCGGAACGGCCGGTACACGCGACGGTGGGGGCGAGGCGTGCGGGATCCCGCACGGGGGCGCGGTCCCCGGACCTCGCCTGCCGCGTGCCCCGGGGTTCCGCCCCGGCCCCCGGCGCTTCCCTTCTACGATGGCCCGTATGACTGATCAGCGCCGTCTCGTGCTCGCCTCCGCCTCCCCCGCCCGTCTCGGCCTTCTGCGCCAAGCCGGTTTCGCGCCCGAGGTGATCGTCAGCGGGGTGGACGAAGACGCCCTGAGCGCGCCGACACCGTCCGAGCTGGCGCTCGTGCTCGCCGAGGCCAAGGCCGCCGCGGTGGCCGGCCGGCCGGAGGCGGCGGGCGCCCTCGTCATCGGGTGCGACTCGGTGCTGGAACTCGACGGCGCGGCGCTCGGCAAGCCGGCCGACAGCGAGGAGGCCATCGCCCGCTGGAAGTCCATGCGCGGCCGGGCCGGTGTACTGCGGACGGGTCACAGCGTGATCGACACCGCGAGCGGCCGTACGGCCTCGGCGACCGCCTCCACGACCGTCCGTTTCGGCGAACCGACGGACGCCGAGGTCGCCGCCTACGTGGCCTCGGGCGAGCCGCTCCATGTCGCGGGCGCCTTCACTCTGGACGGCCGCTCGGCGCCGTTCGTCGATTCCATCGAGGGTGACCACGGCAATGTCATCGGGCTCTCGCTGCCGCTGCTGCGCCGTCTGCTGGGCGAGCTGGGGATCTCCGTGACCGAGCTGTGGGTCTGAGCCGGACCGTGCGGGCCGAGTCGCCTCAGGTCCACCAACCCGGCCGGACCGTGCCGGTCAGGGCGCCCCGCACGCACCGCCCCGGCCGGACCGTGCCGGTCAGGCCGTAGCCGGCGCGCTCGGTTCGATGTCGTCCGTGGGCCGGTCGGACTCGGGGCCGTACGCCACCAGCGTCAGCACGATCAGGCCGAGCACCACCATCAGCCACGCGAACGCGGCCCAGCCGACCAGTCCCACCGTCAGCGCACCCAGCACCCCGTGCACCACCGCGCAGACGATGAGGGCGATGCGACCGATGCGGCCGGGGGTACGGTCACGGACACCGGTCAGCAGGAGGACCAGCCCGCACAGCAGCAGGTACAGGCCGAAGACGCCGCCCATCGCCCAGGTGCCGTTGGCCATGGCCCCGGATTCCATCCCGGCCAGCGACATCTCCTGGTTCTTGACGACCGTCGCCAGAATGCCGTTGATGAGCACGACACCCACAGCTTCCACGAACAGCACGATCGCGGCCACGAACGCCACTGGTCTGCGCACCACGGTGCTCACCCCCTGTTACCTCGCGTACGTGCGACAGCGCGGACCCTACTAATGGGTAACGCTCCGGACAAGGGCCCCGCCCTCCTCCATCCGCGCCGTGTACCTCCGACGTGCACCCGCACACTCTCCCCGCGCCCCCTCCTCGCGCCTGAGGTGTGTCGGGCAAAGAATCGTTCGCCCATTAGTGGGGACTGGACAAAGAATCGCCGGGCGTAACAGCTTGCCCGAACAGAGATCTGGACCACACCTCGTGGCTACTGTGCGGTCATGGAACGCGGCGTACCTTGGTGCCACAAGGGATTTAGCTACTTGAGCAAGCCTCGAATCACACTCCGTGTGGGCAAGCTCACCAGTGGGGACGGGTCGTAGGGCCGTGTCGGTAGTCCCTAAACTCAGCTTGTTTCAAGGAGGGAGCCATCGTGCGCAAGGTGCTCATCGCCAACCGTGGCGAAATTGCTGTCCGTGTTGCTCGGGCATGCCGGGATGCCGGAATCGGGAGCGTGGCCGTCTACGCCGACCCGGACCGGGACGCTCTGCATGTGCGGGTGGCCGACGAGGCATTCGCCCTGGGCGGTGACACCCCGGCCGCCAGTTACCTCGACATCGCCAAGGTACTCCAGGCCGCCAAGGACTCAGGCGCGGACGCGATCCACCCGGGATACGGCTTCCTGTCGGAGAACGCCGAATTCGCCCAGGCCGTCATCGACGCGGACCTGACCTGGATCGGGCCGCCGCCGCAGGCGATCCGCGACCTCGGCGACAAGGTCGCCGCCCGTCACATCGCCCAGCGTGCGGGGGCCCCGCTGGTGGCGGGTACGCCCGACCCGGTCGAGGGCTCCGACGAGGTCGTGGCGTTCGCGAAGGAGCACGGGCTGCCGATCGCGATCAAGGCCGCCTTCGGTGGCGGCGGTCGCGGCCTGAAGGTGGCCCGCACGCTGGAGGAGATCCCCGAGCTGTACGACTCCGCGGTCCGTGAGGCCGTCGCGGCGTTCGGCCGCGGGGAGTGCTTCGTGGAGCGCTATCTCGACAAGCCGCGCCACGTCGAGACGCAGTGCCTGGCCGACACCCACGGCAACGTCGTCGTCGTCTCCACGCGTGACTGCTCGCTCCAGCGCCGCCACCAGAAGCTGGTCGAGGAGGCCCCGGCGCCGTTCCTCAGCGAGGCGCAGAACGCGGAGCTGTACGCGGCGTCGAAGGCCATCCTCAAGGAGGCCGGATACGTCGGTGCGGGCACCGTGGAGTTCCTCGTCGGGACGGACGGCACGATCTCGTTCCTGGAGGTCAACACCCGCCTCCAGGTCGAGCACCCGGTCACCGAGGAGGTCACCGGCCTCGACCTCGTACGCGAGATGTTCCGCATCGCCGACGGCGAGAAGCTCGGCTACGACGACCCGGCCATGCGCGGGCACTCCTTCGAGTTCCGGATCAACGGCGAGGACCCGGGCCGCGGGTTCCTGCCCGCCCCGGGCACGGTGACCGTCTTCGCGCCGCCGACCGGTCCCGGTGTCCGTCTCGACGCGGGCGTGGAGTCCGGTTCCGTCATCGGTCCCGCCTGGGACTCGCTCCTGGCGAAGCTGATCGTGACCGGCGCGACCCGCGAGCAGGCCCTCCAGCGGGCGGCGCGCGCGCTGGCCGAGTTCCGTGTCGAGGGCATGGCCACCGCCATTCCGTTCCACCGTGCGGTCGTCTCCGACCCGGCGTTCACCAGCGACCCGTTCCGGGTCCACACGCGGTGGATCGAGACCGAGTTCGTCAACGAGATCAAGCCCTTCGCCTCCCCCGCCGACGCGGAGGCGGAGGAGGAGAGCGGTCGCGAGACCGTGGTCGTCGAGGTCGGCGGCAAGCGACTTGAGGTCTCGCTGCCCTCGTCACTCGGCATGAGCCTGGCCCGTACCGGACTCGCGGCGGGCGCCAAGCCCAAGCGTCGTGCGGCGAAGAAGACCAGCTCCGCGGCGTCCGGCGACACCCTCGCGTCCCCGATGCAGGGCACCATCGTCAAGATCGCCGTCGAGGAGGGCCAGCAGGTCCACGAGGGCGATCTCATCGTGGTCCTGGAGGCCATGAAGATGGAGCAGCCGCTGAACGCGCACCGCGCCGGCACCGTCAAGGGGCTCGTCGCCGAGGTCGGCAGCTCGGTCTCCTCCGGCGCCGTCATCTGCGAGATCAAGGACTGATCGCGCGGTACCCGACGTTTCACCGGGGCCCCTGGGAGTCATTCCCCAGGGGCCCCGGTCTCGTTCGAGGACGGTGTGCGTCACCCCTCGACAGGTGATGCGGCCTGCGGCGCGGCGTCCGACCTCGCGGCGGTCTGCGGCGCGGCGTCCGACTTCGCGGCTTCCGGCCTTGTGGCTTCCGGCTTCGCGGCGTCCGGCTTCGCGGCTTCCTGCGGGGCGGCGGCGGGCGGGGCGGCGGCCGGCTTCGCGGCGAGCAGCAGGATCAGGGTCAGTGCCAGAAAGCCCGCTCCGGCCAGCAGCCCCGTCGAATAGCCCTCGACCATCCCCTCCGGCCCCGGCAGATCCGCCGCCCGGACCGCCGCCCCGTACACCGTCACCAGCGCGGACAGCCCCAGTGCGCCGCCGACCTGCTGCATGGTCTGCATCAGTCCGGACGCGGCGCCGGCCCGGTCCGGGGTGACGCTGGTGAGGATCAGGACGCTGAGCGGCATGAAGACGAACCCCAGCCCCAGGCCGTTGATCAGGAGCGGTCCGAAGAGCGCCGTCCAGTAGCCGCTGTCCGTGGAGAGCATGCTCTGCAGCAGGATTCCGGCGGCGGCGAAAACGAGTCCACCGCCCGCGGTGCGTCGCAGACCGTAGCGGGCGAGCGCCCGGGGCGCGAGCATGGACGAGGCGAAGATGCCGACGGCGAGCGGCAGGAAGGCGAGTCCGGTGCGCAACGGGCCGTAGTCGCGGACGAGTTGGAAGTACTGGGTGTCGAAGTAGAAGACGCCGAACATCGCGGCCGGCACCAGCAGCATCCCGGCGAAGGCGAGGGCACGGTTCCGTACGGCGAACAGGTCGAGCGGTACGACGGGCTGCCGCGCCCGGCTCTCCACCGCGAGGAACGTGCCGAGCAGCACGGCCGCCGCGACGAATGCCCAGGTCACCTCGGCCTCACCCCAGCCGTGGTCGGCGGCGCGGATGAACGCGTAGACGAGCGCGGTCACCCCCGACGTACCGGTGAGGGCGCCGCCGACATCGAAGCGGGCACCGCGGACGCGGGCCGTCTCGCGGATGGCGAGCGGGGCGAGCACCAGGACGGCGAGGCCCACGGGGACATTGATGAAGAGGGTCCAGCGCCAGGAACCCACCTCGGTGAGCACACCGCCGAGGATCATCCCGACCGCCGAACCGGCGGCGGCCACACCCGTGAACATGCCCAGCGCGCGGTTGCGTTCGGGTCCTGCGGCGAAGGTGGTGGTGATCAGCGCGAGCGAGGACGGCGCGGCGAGTGCGCCGCCGACGCCCTGCGCGGTCCGGGCGACGAGCAGCAGCGAGGCCTGATCGACGAGGCCGCCGAGTAGCGAGGCGACGGTGAAGATCAGCACACCGACGGTGAGGGCGCGGCGGCGGCCGATGAGGTCGCCGAGCCGGCCTCCGATGAGCATCAGTCCGCCGAAGGCGAGGGTGTACGCGTTGAGCACCCAGGACAGTCCGGCCGGACTGAAGTCGAGTTCCTCGCCGATGTCGGGAAGCGCGATGTTCACGACAGTCGCGTCCAGGATCAGCATCATCTGGCAGGTCAGGATCAGGGCGAGGGCGAAGGCGGGGCGGGGCGGTAACGCGGAGGTGGCGTGCGCGTGCGTCGTGGTGTCGGCCGTGGCGCCCGATGTGGCCGCGGCTTCGGTTTCCGGCATGGCGGTATCGCCTCCAGGAGAGGATAAACGGAGGTTGCCTCCGAAACGATACGGAGGGTGCCTCCGGATATGCAATGGCATCCTGGACCCCGGGGCGGAAAAAGGGAGGACTGCGCAATGGCGATGAGCCCGGCACCGACGCCGGCCAGGCCGATGCGCGCCGATGCGCGCCGCAACTACGACCGACTGCTGGAGGAGGCCCGTACCGCCTTCGCGGAACACGGCACCGACGCGTCCCTGGAGGACATCGCGCGACGCGCGGGGGTGGGGATCGGCACGCTGTACCGGCACTTCCCCAACCGGCACGCGCTGATGGGCGCCGTTTTCCAGGAGGCCGTCGGCTCGCTGATCGCCCGCTCCCACGAACTCACGAGGGCGGAGCAGCCCTGTGGGGCGCTGGTGGAGTGGCTGGGCGCGATCATCACTCATGCGGGTGAGTACCGCGGCCTCGCTCAGGCGCTCATGTCGACGTCACGGGACAAGAACTCGGCCCTGTCCCAGTGCAATGTGCCGCTGCGCGAGGCGGGGTCCACGCTGCTGACGCGCGCTCAGGCGAGTGGGGCCGTACGGGCGGACGTATCCATCGACGACGTCCTGCAGCTGACGAACGCGATCGCGCTGGCCGCGGAACAGGCGCCGGACGACCCGGAGTTGGCAGGACGCCTGCTGATGCTGACCCTTCAGGGGCTGAAGGGGCCGAAGACGGAGGGAAGTTGATGACCCCGTAGTCGGGGCCGGGTGCAGCCCCCCACCGGAAGCCGGGCGTGCCGCCCGGCGCCGGGACGACGCAGGGCGGGGCGGGGCGGGGCAGGGCGGGGCGGGAGAGGAGCCCCCGCCCCCGCTACGAGGCCCGCTATCAGGCCCCACTACCGGCGCCGCAGGGCCGCGTACCGGCACCGCAGGGCCCCACGGGGGCGAAGAGGCCCCACCGGCGCCCCCTCGAACGCACGCCGACGTGAGGCCCCGCTACCGGCGCCGCAGATCCGCCACTCTTGCCCGGTCCCCCTGCCCCGGTTCGGCCATCGCCGCCGCGCTCCGCAGCTGCTGTGGGCCCGGCGCCCCGGGGCCGCCTCCGCGCGTACGGCGCTGCCCGGGCAGCGGCATGTCCCGGCGGGCCTGGCGGCCCGGCGGGAGGGTCTCGGCCGACGCGGAGCCGCTTCCGGCGCCGGCCACCGCGATCTGCACCCCCTGGTCGGCCAGGGCCTGCAGTTCGGTGGCGGCACGGTCGTCGTGACCGGGGGGCTCATCCGTCACGAGGCGGGTGATGAGGTCCGTCGGCACCGTCTGGAACATGGTGTCGGAGCCGAGTTTGGTGTGGTCCGCGAGGACCACCACCTCCGCCGCGGCCTGCACCAGGGCCCGGTCGACGCTCGCCGAGAGCATGTTGGAGGTGGACAGACCGCGCTCCGCGGTGAGCCCGCTCCCGGAGAGGAACGCGCGCGAGACCCGCAGCCCCTGGAGGGACTGCTCGGCCCCGCTGCCCACCAGGGCGTAGTTGGAGCCGCGCAGGGTGCCACCGGTCATCACCACTTCGACCCGGTTGGCATGGGCCAGCGCCTGGGCGACCAGCAGGGAGTTGGTGACGACGGTCAGACCGGGAACCCGCGCGAGCCGGCGGGCCAGCTCCTGCGTGGTCGTACCGGCACCGACGACGATGGCCTCGCCCTCTTCGACGAGACCGGCGGCCAGATCGGCGATGGCCGTCTTCTCGGCGGTGGCGAGATGGGACTTCTGCGGAAAACCGGACTCGCGCGTGAAGCCGCCCGGCAGGACCGCACCGCCGTGCCTGCGGTCGAGGAGTCCTTCTGCCTCCAACGCCCGCACGTCCCGCCGTACGGTCACTTCGGAGGTCTGGACGACGCGGGCGAGCTCACGGAGCGATACCGCCCCGTTGGCACGCACCATTTCGAGGATCAATTGACGACGTTCTGCAGCGAACACGAAACTGACAGTAACGTGACTACCCGAGTGTTTTCAGCAGTTTGCGCCGAATAACAGAAGTTGTACATACAAGGGGTCGCCAAGTGGTATAGGCGGCCCCGTTGTTGTTCCGTTCCGACCGTCGAACAGCGGCCGGACCCGTCCGGGATGCCGGGATCCGCCGGGAAATGCCGGTCTCCCTGAAGGCGCTTACCCCTGGTCCGTGAGCTTACGGGTGTGCAATTGACGGGCCACTTCCGCGATCGATCCCGACAGGGACGGATACACGGTGAAAGCGTTTGCGATCTGTTCCACTGTCAGATTGTTGTCGACCGCGATCGAGATGGGGTGGATCAGTTCGCTCGCCCGCGGCGCGACGACACAGCCGCCGACCACGATTCCGGTGCCGGGCCGGCAGAAGATCTTGACGAAGCCGTCGCGGATGCCCTGCATCTTGGCGCGCGGGTTGCGCAGCAGCGGCAGCTTGACCACCCTGGCGTCGATCGTCCCGGCGTCGACGTCGGCCTGGGTGTAGCCGACGGTGGCGATCTCGGGGTCGGTGAAGACGTTCGAGGAGACCGCCTTCAGGTTCAGCGGGGCCACCGCGTCACCGAGGAAGTGGTACATCGCGATCCGGCCCTGCATGGCGGCGACGGAGGCGAGCGCGAAGATCCCGGTGACGTCACCGGCCGCGTACACACCGGGGACGCTCGTGCGGGAGACCTTGTCGGTCCAGATGTGGCCGGACTCCTTGAGCCGGACCCCGGCCTCCTCCAGGCCCATGCCCGCGCTGTTGGGGATCGCGCCGACCGCCATCAGACAGTGGGAGCCGGAGATGACCCGGCCGTCGGCGAGGGTGACCTCGACCCGGTCGCCGACCCGCTTCGCGGCCTGGGCGCGGGAGCGGGCCATGACGTTCATGCCGCGGCGCCGGAAGACGTCCTCCAGCACGGCGGCCGCGTCCGGGTCCTCACCCGGCAGCACCCGGTCGCGCGAGGACACGAGGGTGACCCGCGAGCCGAGCGCCTGGTAGGCGCCGGCGAACTCGGCACCCGTCACACCGGAGCCGACCACGATGAGCTCCTCGGGCAGCTCGTCGAGGTCGTAGACCTGGGTCCAGTTCAGAATGCGCTCGCCGTCGGGGAGGGCGTCCGGGATCTCCCTCGGGTGACCGCCGGTCGCTATCAGGACCGCGTCGGCGGTGAGCCTCTCCTCCGTGCCGTCGGCGGCGGTCACGACGACCGTGCGGGAGCCGTCGGCGGCCTGGAGGCCGTCCAGCCGGCCGCGTCCGCGCATCACGCGCGCCCCGGCGCGGGTGACGGAGGCGGTGATGTCGTGGGACTGGGCGAGCGCCAGCCGCTTCACACGCCGGTTGACCTTGCCGAGGTCGACGCCGACCACCCGGGCCGCCTGCTCGACGTGCGGCGTGTCGTCGGCGACGATGATGCCCAGCTCCTCGTACGAGGAGTCGAAGGTGGTCATCACCTCTGCCGTCGCGATCAGGGTCTTCGAGGGTACGCAGTCGGTGAGCACCGACGCGCCGCCGAGGCCGTCGCAGTCGACGACGGTCACCTCCGCGCCGAGCTGGGCGCCCACCAGCGCCGCCTCGTACCCGCCGGGTCCTCCGCCGATGATCACGATCCGGGTCACGAAAAGTCCGCCTCGCGTATGTCATCCCGCGGCCGTCTGCTGCCCCGGCCGGGGGTCCGGGGGGCCGCCCCGGGGAATGCAGTACGTACTTCATTGTCCCGCACGCGCCAAGGTGCTTCGCCCCGGGGCCCTCCATACGTGCGCCGGAGCGCGCGCGGCGGGGCTCCAAGGCGGCCCGGGGGCCGCGGGCGGACGCGGGTGCGGACCCCCGAAGGGGGTCTTCCTCACAGGAATCGACGTTCCGGCCGCCACCTCCCGTACCCTCGACCCCATGTCGCTCTACGCCGCGTACGCCGGCAACCTCGACGCGCGGCTGATGACGCGCCGCGCACCGCATTCCCCGCTGCGCGGCACCGGCTGGCTCAACGGCTGGCGGCTGACCTTCGGCGGGGAGCAGATGGGCTGGGAGGGCGCGCTCGCCACGGTGGTGGAGGCCCCCCGCTCCCAGGTCTTCGTGGCGCTGTACGACCTGGCCCCGCTGGACGAGGACTCCATGGACCGGTGGGAGGGCGTCGGCCTGGACATCTACCGGCGCATGCGGGTGCGGGTGCACACCCTGGACGGCGACGAGCCGGCCTGGATGTACGTGCTGAACGGGTACGAGGGCGGGCTGCCGTCCGCCCGCTATCTGGGCGAGATCGCGGACGCGGCGGAGTCCGCGGGCGCCCCGCACGACTATGTGATGGAACTTCGCAAGCGCCCTTGCTGACCCGCCCGACCAGCACTTTTGTATGAATGTACGAGCACGTCCGCGCAGACTGTGCGCAGGGGCATCTACGCGCGTAGGGAATCACCGGCTACCCTCATCGGCGTGAACGCATCAGTTATTCCGGACCACATCCAGGGCGACCCGCACGCCGCTGCGGCCGACGCCGCCGTCCGCCTGCGCGAGCTGACCGGTATCGAGACCCACGACGTCGCGCTCGTGATGGGCTCCGGCTGGGCACCCGCGGGCGATGCGCTCGGCACTCCGGAGGCCGAGTTCCCGGTGACCGACCTGCCCGGCTTCCCGGCCCCCGCCGTGCAGGGGCACGGCGGGACGATCCGCTCGTACCGGATCGGCGCGAAGCGCGCCCTGGTCTTCCTGGGGCGCACGCACTTCTACGAGGGCCGCGGCGTGGCCGCCGTCGCGCACGGGGTCCGCACCGCCGTCGCCGCGGGCTGCAAGACCGTCGTCCTGACGAACGGCTGCGGCGGTCTGCGCGAAGGCATGCGCCCCGGACAGCCGGTGCTGATCAGCGACCACATCAACCTCACCGCGGCGTCCCCGATCGTGGGCGCCAACTTCGTCGACCTGACCGACCTGTACTCGCCGCGGCTTCGCGCGCTGTGCAAGGAGGTCGACGCGACGCTCGAAGAGGGCGTGTACGTGCAGTTCCCCGGTCCGCACTACGAGACCCCGGCCGAGATCGGCATGGTCCGTGTCATGGGCGGCGACCTGGTCGGCATGTCCACCGTGCTGGAGGCGATCGCCGCCCGGGAGGCGGGGGCCGAGGTGCTGGGCATCTCGCTGGTCACGAACCTGGCGGCGGGGCTGAGCGGCGAGCCGCTCAACCACGAGGAGGTGCTGCGGGCCGGTCGGGATTCCGCCACGCGGATGGGCGCGCTGCTGGCGCGGGTGCTCGAACGGATCTGAGCCGGACCGCGGTGGGGGCGGTGCGCCCACAGGTGCGCCCGCGGGTGCGCCCGGCGACCGCGGCGGGCCTGTGACCCCGCTCCCGCCCGGACCGGAACACCGGCCGGGCCCCGCGCCCCGCACGCCGGCGAGGCTGAACTCTCTGTACCGCGACCCGCAGAAGGGCGGACACCGTGCAGCAGGACCTCATCGCGCGGGCCAGGACATGGCTCGCCGAGGACCCCGACCCCGAGACCCGTGACGAGCTCGCCGAGCTCATCGCCACCGAGGACCTCGACGAACTCGCCGTACGGTTCGCCGGCACGCTGCAGTTCGGCACGGCCGGGCTCCGCGGGGAACTGGGCGCCGGGCCGATGCGGATGAACCGCGCGGTCGTCATCCGGGCCGCCGCGGGACTCGCCGCCCACCTCAAGGCGGAGGGGCGGACCGACGGGCTCGTCGTCATCGGGTACGACGCCCGCTACAAGTCCGCCGACTTCGCCCGTGACACCGCGGCCGTGATGATCGGCGCGGGCCTGCGCGCGGCGGTACTCCCCCGCCCGATGCCCACTCCCGTGCTGGCGTACGCCATCCGGCACCTGGGCGCCGTCGCGGGCGTGGAGGTGACGGCCAGCCACAATCCGCCCCGCGACAACGGTTACAAGGTCTACCTGGGCGACGGCTCGCAGATCGTCCCCCCGGCGGACGGCGAGATCGCCGCCGAGATCGCCGCGGTCGGCCCGCTCGACGAGGTGGCCCGCCCCGAGAGCGGCTGGGACGTACTCGGCGACGAGGTCCTGGCGGCCTATCTGGCCCGTACGGACGCCGTGCTCGACGCCGGGTCGCCGCGTACCGCCCGGGTCGTGTACACCGCGATGCACGGCGTCGGCACCTCCGTACTGACCGCCGCCTTCGCCCGGGCCGGGTTCCCGGAGCCCGTGCTCGTCACCGAGCAGGCGGAGCCCGACCCGGCCTTCCCGACCGTCGCGTTCCCCAATCCGGAGGAGCCCGGCGCGATGGATCTCGCCTTCGCCACCGCTCGGCGCACGCACCCCGACCTCGTCATCGCCAACGACCCGGACGCCGACCGCTGCGCCGTCGCCGTTCCGGACCCCGCCACCGACGGCGGCTGGCGGATGCTGCGCGGCGACGAGGTCGGGGCGCTGCTCGCCGCCCATCTGGTGAACCGCGGCGTGACCGGTGTCCTCGCCGAGTCGATCGTGTCGTCCTCGCTCCTCGGCAGGATCGCCGAGAAGGCGGGCCTCGGTTACGAGGAGACGCTGACGGGCTTCAAGTGGATCGCCCGCGTGGACGGCCTCCGGTACGGGTACGAGGAGGCGCTCGGCTACTGCGTCGACCCGGAGGGCGTCCGCGACAAGGACGGCATCACGGCCGCGCTGCTCGTCGCCGAACTGGCCTCGGTGCTCAAGGAGCGAGGGCGTACGCTCCTCGACCTCCTCGACGACCTCGCGGTCGACCACGGGCTGCACGCCACCGACCAGTTGTCCGTCCGGGTGGAGGATCTCTCCGTCATCGCGGACGCCATGCGGCGGCTGCGCGAACACCCGCCGACCGCGCTCGCCGGCCTCGCCGTCACCTCGGCCGAGGATCTGTCCCGGGGCACCGCGCAGCTGCCGCCCACCGACGGGCTCCGCTATCACCTCAGGGGCGCCCGCGTGATCGTCCGCCCGAGCGGCACCGAGCCGAAGCTCAAGTGCTACCTGGAGGTCGTGGTGCCGGTCGGTTCCGCCCAGGAGCTGCCCGCGGCCCGTGCGAAGGGTGCGGAGCTGCTGGCCGGGATCAAGCGGGACCTGGCGGCGGCGGCCGGGATCTGAGCCGTACGCGCCGGGGCGGGTGACATGGCCGGGATCCGGCCCGCACGGACCGGGGCCGGTGACCTGGCCGGCCCCATGACGGGGTTCACGGGTGCGGAGAAGGGTGCCCAGCGGGCCGCCGGGGGGTGTGGAGGCGTCGTCGGCGGGTGAGGAGGCGTCGCCGGGGGCGTACCGCGAACCCGTCCGGTGAGCGCGGCGGGCCCGCGAGGTGCCGTCCGAAGCGGCCGTTCACGTCATCGGCGGTACGGGTGTGCCGCGGGGGCCCTTCGTCCGGCTGCCGAGGAGCGCACCCGTTCCGCCGGCCGCATGCCAGGAGCGAACCGTTCCTCCGGCCGCGCGCCGAGGACCGGACGGACCGGACCGTTCACCTGCGGTTCAGCGCCGGGGCACGGCGTCCAGCGCCGGGGCGATGACGGCGAAGGCCCGGTCGGTCAGTTCTTCGGGGTCCTCGGCGCCGTCACTGCCGCTCCACCGTTGCAGCACGGTGTCGAAGGCGGTCAGCGCCATGCCGACGGCGAGCTGCGGGTAAAGATCGGTGACCGGGTCGAGCCCCGAGCGGGCCGCCAACTCCTCCGTCAGGTCGTCGCGCCACTGCACCTGGCGCTCCAGGAAGCGGGCGAGCAGGGCGGGGGTACGCAGAATCAGCTGAACCACCGGCAGCGCCCTGTCGGAGTGGTCCCCACAGGCGGCGACGGAGACCCAGACGGTCTGTCGCAGCGCGACGGAGGGCCGCTCCTCGACGGGGCGGGCCGCCAGCTCCGCGCGCATACCGGCGCCCATGTCGGCCAGGAACTGGACGACCACATCCTCTTTGGACGCGAAGTAACGGAAGAACGTCCTCTTGGACACTCCGGCAGCGGTCACGATCTCGTCGACCGTGACCGCGTCAAACCCTTTCAGCGCCAGCAGTTGCAGCGCCGCTTCGGTCAATTCGTTCGCGACGAGCTGACGTTTGCGCTGGGCCATGCTCACTTCGGGGCGGGAGGTCACCGCTCCATCCTACACACCACGCCTTCCGCGACACTCAGACGCACCTTGACACCGAGTGCCACCGAAGGCAATCTATGCCGCATGACGCAGCAGCGCTGGACTCCCGATCAGATCCCCGACCAGACCGAGCGGGTATTCGTCGTCACCGGAGCCAACAGCGGCCTCGGCCTGGCGACGACCCGGGCGCTCACCCGCCGGGGCGGGCACGTGATCCTCGCGGTACGCGACGAGGAGAAGGGCCGACGGGCGGTCGCGGACATCACCGCCGAGCAGCCGGGCGCACGCCTCGAAGTGCGCCACCTCGACCTGGCGGATCTCGACTCGGTCCGGACCTTCGCCGCCCAGTTGCACACCGACCATCCGCGACTGGACGTCCTCGTCAACAACGCCGGGGTGATGGCGCCGCCGCGCTCACTGAGCGCACAGGGCCACGAACTGCAGTTCGCCTGCAACCACCTCGGCCACTTCGCGCTCACCGGGTTGCTGCTGGACCTGCTGACCGTCGGACACGACCCCCGCGTCGTCACGGTGAGCTCGATCAACCACCGGCAGGGGCGCATCCACTTCGACGACCTCACCGGCGAGCGCGGCTACCGGCCCATGGGCTTCTACAACCAGTCGAAGCTCGCCAACGCTGTTTTCGGGCAGGAACTCCACCGACGGCTGACCGGGGCCGGAAGCCCGGTGCGCAGCGTGCTCGCCCACCCCGGCTACACCGCCACCAACCTGCAGACGAGCGCGCCGATCGGCCTGTGGCGGGTGGTGTTCGGCCGTATCGGCAACCCGTTGCTCGCCCAGTCCCCGGCCCGCGGCGCGCTGGCGCAGCTGTACGCCGCGACCGACCCGGGCGTGGAGGGCGGTCAGTTCATCGGTCCGAACGGCCTCGCCGAACTGCGCGGCGAACCGACACAGGTCCGCCCGTCCCCCACGGCGGCCGACGCCGAGACCGGCCGCCGCCTGTGGGAGGTGTCGGAAGAGCTGACCGACGTACGGTTCGTGTTCCCGACGCCCGTCTAGGCCGCGTCTGACACATGGCGCCGTCCGCCCGGAGGGCGGGGCCGGCGGTGTCCGGCGCGTGCGATCGCAAGGCGGAGGGTCGTCCTCGTAGTGGGCCCACTCGGACGATCCCGACAACGCAGCGGGCGTGCGTGTCAGGCGCCGCCGGGCAGGCGGGATCTGTTCAGACACGGCCCGGCACCACGCCCGTCCGGACCGCACCCGTCCGAGACAGCGAGGCGGAAAGGGGTGCTCCGCGGAGCCGCGCCCCGGCGGGAGGCCGACACGGTCCGGCGATCGGTCAGTCGGGTGCGGGCCGACCGCCCGCACCGGTTCGCCCGCACCGAGCCGACCGAGGGAGCGGCACGCCACCCTGGACGCGGGATCCCGAGCACCACCGGCGGGAGACCCACCCGACCCGACACGCCTCGCTCGGGGCTGTGTCAAGGAACGACACGCCGCCGCCAGGGTGACAGGCGATCAGAAAGTCGCCCGGTCGGGCGAACGGCACACCAATGCGCCTGTTCGCGACGGTTGCCGACGGGTCATCAGGCCGCATGTGAGCGGCGTACGGGTGACATACGGGTGACTCCCGACCCGTCCGGCACTCTGGCGCCGGTCTTTCAATATGCCCGATATGACAGGAATAACAGCCATACGTACCTTCAGTCACGGGTCGACTACGCAGCCGACCTCTCTGAGACAGGAGAAGTGACGTGGCTACACGTTCCATCATCATCGCCGCCGCCATCGCGGCCTCCGGGGCCTTGATCGCCGCCGGCAGCAGTTTCACCTCGGCCGCCCCCTCCGACGCGCCCCCGGCAACCCCGGTCGCCCGACAGGCCGCCGTCCCCGCTCCGGCCCCCAACAACGGGAGCGACAGCGGTAAGGGCAACGGAGACAGGGGCAACAGCGAGGGCAGGGACAACGGGAGCAACGAGAACGGGAACAGGGGCAACGACGACAGAGGGTACGGAGACAGGGGAGGCGAGGGCGGAGACCGCGGCGAGGGGCGGGGCGACGAAGGCGGCGACCGCGGCGAGGGCCGGGACCGCGGAGGCCGGGACTACGACGAGGGCAGGATCCACTTCAACGACCGCACGTACTCCGCCTTCCCCAGCGGCTGCGTCACCGCGGCCAGCGGCCTCGGCTCCACGAGCTTCAACATCTTCAACGACAGCCGGCGGACGGTCGAGGTCTTCAGCGGGGCGACCTGCGACAACGGTGGGCCGGTGGCTGTCGTCGGACCGTACGGCGCCACCGATGGCGTGTTCCCGCAGCGCGTCGGCGGAGGCGTCTTCGTCAACGACGGAGTGGGGGCGAGCTTCCGAGTGATCGAGGACGGTTTCGGCGACTGGTGAGCGACCGGGGCACCCGACCGACGCGTGACAGAACCTCGGCCCGCCGGAATCGGGCCGGGGTTCCGCGCATGACCCGACCCCCTCGGCGAACCGCGCGCCCGAGGACCACCCGGGAGAGGCGCCACCCCGGAGAAGGATCGGCCCTGAAAGCGCCACCCCGGAGAAGCACCGTCCCGAGAGACGGGCAGGGAACGCCGTGGCACGGCAGCGTCAGGCGTTCGGCAGCCCAGATGATTAGGTAGACTGGTCTACCTAATCAGGGAAGGGGCCTGTCATGGCTGATGCGACGGCCGCGGGGCAGCACCCCGTGAAGCGGCGGCAGGGGCCGGCGCGAGGGCGGATTCTTGAGGCCGCGGCGCGCCGGTTCTATGCCGACGGCGTGGCGGCGACCGGGATCGACACGATCACCGCCGAGGCCGGCGTGGCGAAGATGAGCCTCTACAACAACTTCGCCTCCAAGGCCGACCTCGTCTCCGCCTACCTCCAGGCCCGGCACGAGGAGTGGCTCGGCCTCTACCGGCGGCGCCTGGCCGGCGCGCAGGGCCCCCGGGAAGCCGTCCTGGCTGTCTTCGACGCCTACGCCGACCATGCCGGTCTCGCCTACGAGCACGGCTTCCGCGGTTGCGGGCTGCTCAACGCAGCCGCCGAACTGCCCACCGGGCACGAGGGACGGGCGGTGGTGCGCCGTCACAAGGAGGAGGTCGAGAGCCTGCTCGCCGCGCACCTTCGGGAACTGTTGCCCGGCCAGGACGAGAAGGCCCGCGCCACGGCGGAAAACCTGGCGTTCCTGCTCGAAGGGGCCATCGTGCGCGCGGGGCTCGAAGGGGACGGCGCGCGCGTGCGCCGCGCGCGTGGCATGGCGGCGCGCCTGGTGGACGGCCTGTGACACACGGGCCGGGGCGTGCCGCAGGTCCGGGAGCGGGGGCGCTCGCCGTCCTGCTGGCCTCGGTGCTGTGGGGCACCACCGGCACCGCCGCGACGTTCGCACCGCAGGTGGGGCCGCTGGCGATCGGCGCCGCGGCGATGGGCCTGGGCGGCCTGTTGCAGGCCCTGCTGGCCGGTCCCCGCATCGTGCGGGCCCGCGCGGTACTGAGGGCCCAGTGGCGGATCGTGCTGGTCGGCGGGGCGGGCGTCGCTCTCTATCCGCTGGCGTTCTACACCTCGATGCACCTGGCCGGCGTCGCGGTGGGAACGGTCGTGTCCATCGGCTCGGCCCCGCTCGCATCGGCCTTGATCGAGCGGCTCGCCGACCGGCGGCGCCTGTCCCGGCGGTGGATGACCGGTGCCGCCCTGGGACTGACCGGCACCGTGCTGCTGTGCGCGGCCGACGCCGCGCAGGGCGGCGCAGGCACCGGTGCGGGGTCTGCGGGGCGGACCGTCGTGGGTGTGGGCCTCGGGCTGGTCGCCGGCGCGACGTACGCCGTGTACGCGTGGGCCGCGCACCGCCTCATCACGCGCGGCATCACGTCGCGCGCGGCCATGGGCGGGGTGTTCGGGCTCGGCGGGCTGCTGCTCGTACCGGTGCTGCTGTCCACCGGCGCGCCGCTGGTGGCCTCCTGGACGAACGCGGGCGTCGGCCTCTACATGGCGCTGGTGCCGATGTTCACCGGGTACGTCCTCTTCGGGTTCGGTCTGTCCCGCATCCCCGTCAGCACGGCGACCACCCTTTCCCTCCTGGAGCCCGTCGTCGCGGCCGTGTTCGCGGTCCTGATCGTGGGCGAACACCTGCCCGCCCTCGGCTGGACCGGGATCGCGCTCGTCATCGCCTGCCTCGGTGTGCTGACCGCCCCCGGCCGGCGTGACTCCGCGCCGGCCGCGCGCCGCACAACCACGGCGCGGCGGGTCGGCTCCGGAGCGCCCGGCGCCTCGCACGCGCCGGAGCCCGGACGACCGTCGCGGGCGGACGCGAGCGGAGCGACGAACGACGGGTTTCCCGCCTGACGGACGTGCCATCCCGACGGACGTGCCATCCCGACGGGCGTGCCATCCCGACGGGCGTGCCATCCCGACGGGCGTGCCGTGAGGAACGGCCTCAGGCGGAGAGGAACGGCCTCAGGCGGACTCCCGGAGGACCAGCCTCATGGGGGTGATCACGGACGGCGCCGCGGGGCTGTGCTCGTCGTGCCCCGCACCGGCGTGGATCTGCTTCATCAGGAGCCGCGTCATCTCCCGTCCCATCGCCTCGATGTCCTGGTGCACCGTGGTGAGCTGCGGCTGCGTGGACTCTCCGACGGGCAGGTCGTCGAAGCCGACGACAGCCACCTCCTCCGGAACGCGGCGTCCTCCGGCCCGCAGCGTCCGGAGAGCGCCCGCGGCCATGAGGTCGGAAGCCGCGAACACCGCGTCGAGGCCGGGACACCGGTCCAGCAGCGTCGCCATGGCCTGTGCTCCGCCCTGGAGGGTGAAGTCGCTTTCGGCGATCAGGGACTCCGGGCCGGCCGGGAAGGCGTCGCGGTAGCCGCGCAGGCGTGCGACCGACGCCGCCTGGTCGAGCGGGCCCGTGATGGTCGCGATGCGGTGCCGCCCCCGGGACACCAGATGCCGGACGGCTTGCCGTGCCCCGTCGCGGTTGTCGGCATCGACGAAGGTGACCCGGTGTTCGGGGTGGTCCGTGCGCCCGCCGAAAACGGCCGGAAGGCCCATGCTCTCAAGGGCAGCCGGCAGCGGATCGTCCGCACGCAGCGCGAAGACCAGCGCTCCGTCCACGTGACCACCGCTCAGGAAGTTCACGACCCGCGGATAATCCGTCGGCTCCTCGACCAGCAACACGACGGGCTGCACGGCGTGCAGGGAGAGTTCCTTGCGGACGCACCGCAGTTGACGGTCGAAATACGGGTCGGTGTACAGACGCTTCTGCGGCTCCGTCACCACGAGCGCCACCGCGTCACTGCGACGGGTCACCAGGCTGCGGGCGGCCTGATGGGGAACGTAACCCAGTTCGTCCACTGCCCTGCGCACACGCTCGACGACTGCGGCACTCACCCGCGGCTCACCGTTGACGACACGCGAAACGGTCGACTTCGACACACCGGATCTGATCGCCACGTCGTCAAGTGTCGGGCGCCGCCCGTTCGACCGTTGCTGCACCATCATCCCTCGTAGCCGTGCTGCGGAACCATGCTCGGGCACTCAGTACGCCGCCCCGTGCCCGTCCCCGTGCCCGGGGAATCGTGCCGGGCGCGGGATGCGGACGGCCGCGTCACTGCGGAAGTGAGAACGGCAGGGCTCGACTGCTGTCTTCCACCGCGGACGCCTTCCCGCGACCGGAACCACCCTCGATCTACCTATGAACCACCATAGATCACCCCACCTGCGCCGGATCAGCACACCCGCACCGCATCAGCGCACCCACAAGGGATGAACGTACCCGCATCGGATCAGCGCGCCCACGCCCTCCGGGTCCGGCAGCCCTCCAGGGCCGACAGCCCTCCGGTCGTCGGCGACACCGTGTCGAGCGACGGGAACACCGACGTCCAAAAGCCGGTCCCGGCGAGAACAGGTCACGCGACTCCGGTTGGGAGCGCTCCCCGCGTGCCATGATCCCCCGCCATGGATCCTGAGCCCTTCGTTCGCCCCTACCGGCCGTCGGACCTGCCGGACGTGGCGGACATCTGCGTGAAGACCGCCCACAACGGTGAGGACTCGACCTCCCTGTATCCCGACACCGAGCTGATGCCGTCGATCTTCAGCCACCCCTATGTGCGTCTGGAGCCGGAAGTGGCCCATGTGCTGGACGACGGCAGGGGCCGCGCGGTCGGGTACATCCTGGGCACCGCCGACACCGTGCGCTTCGTCCGGCGGTTCCGCGAGGAGTGGCTGCCCGAGGTGGCCGGAACGTACCCGCTTCCGGCGCACGAGCCTCGCACCCCGACCGAGGAGATGATCGGCCTGCTCCACCGTCCGGAACGAATGGTGCAGCCCGAACTGAGCCAGTTTCCCGCCCATCTCCACATCGACCTGCTCCCGACGTGGCAGGGGCGGGGCTTCGGACGGGCCCTGATGGAGTCGTTCTTCGCCACCCTGCGCGCCAAGGACGTCGCGGGGGTGCACCTGTGCATGGTGAAGGCCAACACCAAGGCCAGGGCCTTCTACGACCGGCTGGGCTTCCAGGAGCTGGCGGTGCCCGACCCCGGACCGGTGTGGTACCTGGGGCGTACGACGGCTCAGGACGCCTGAGGCGCGTACGCGCAACCCGCGGGCCCCTCAGCCGATCGCGAACAGCACCACCAGCAGCACCACACCCACCACCGCCGGCGCGATCACCTCGTACGCCCAGCGCACCGAGACCGCGGACGCCGTCGAAGGCTCCGCCGACTCCGACGACTTCGAAGCCGCCGGAGTCTTCGACGGCTCCGAAGCCTCTGAAGCCTTCGACAACTTCGGCGGCTTCGAGGACTTCGACGGCTTCGAGGACTTCCTCGCGCCCGCCTTCGCCCGCTCCACCAGTTCCCGCAGATCCGCCACGGCCTGGTCGGCCGTCGCCATCCGGGACCGGGTGTCGCGGACGTCGGCGTGCACGGACGTCCGGCCGTACGGATCGTCCAGCGACTTCCGGGACTGCTGCCTTGCTGCCTTCTTCCGCTGCCGCAACGACACCGGCACCGCCCACAACTGGTACTTCGCGCCGTCCTCGGTGAACAGCTCGCTCGAAAACCCGGCCCGCACATCCGCGACCGCGGTCCACGGCATGGTGATCGTGCGGAACGGGTTGCGGATCTTGATGCGCTGGTCGTTGACGAACACGACGGGCCGCAGCGTGAAGGCCACGACCAGCGGCACCGCGGTCACCAGCCCGGCCAGCGCCAGCCACGGCACCCGGCCGTGGCCCCGGAACACGGCGTCCCCGCCGATCCAGCAGATGAGGAGTAGCAGCAGGACACCCCCGACGATCCCGGCGGACGACCGGAAGGTCCGGTCGGCGTAGGTCGGCTCGGCGGGCGGTGTGGGGCTCGTCATGAGCCCGATTCTGCCTGACGTACGCTCGGCGCGACGGGGCGCCCGCCGGGGTCCTGCGCGACGCCCGGACGACCGGCCCCCCTGTACAGGTCGCTACGCGCGTAGATATGCTCATCTGGTGACCATGCCCACCACAGCTCCCTCCCCCCAGCGCTCAGCTGCGTCCGAGCAGGGAGGTATCCCCTTCTCCGACGCGACCGCGTCAGACAGTGCGCTGCGCCGCTTCCTGCACGGGCTGCCCGGCGTCGACGCCGTCGGCCTCGAAGCGCGCGCCGCGTCCCTCGGAACCCGCTCGATCAAGACGACGGCCAAGGCGTACGCCATCGACCTGGCCATCTCGATGATCGACCTGACGACGCTGGAAGGCGCGGACACCCCGGGCAAGGTCCGGGCCCTCGCCGCCAAGGCCGTCCACCCCGACCCGACCGATCGCACGACGCCGCGCACCGCCGCCGTCTGCGTCTACCCCGACATGGCGGCGACCGCCGTCGCCGCGCTGGCCGGTTCCGGCGTGAAGGTGGCGTCCGTGGCGACGGCCTTCCCGGCCGGTCGTGCCGCGCTCGACGTCAAGCTCGCGGACGTCCGCGACGCCGTGGCCGCCGGGTCCGACGAGATCGACATGGTGATCGACCGGGGCGCCTTCCTCTCGGGGCGCTACCTCAAGGTGTACGAGGAGATCCGCGCCGTGAAGGCCGAGTGCGCCCGCACCGGCGGCACCGACGCCCGGCTGAAGGTGATCTTCGAGACCGGCGAGCTGTCCACGTACGACAACATCCGCCGCGCCTCGTGGCTCGGCATGCTGGCGGGCGCCGACTTCATCAAGACGTCGACCGGCAAGGTCGGCACCAACGCCACGCCCGCAAACACCCTGCTGATGCTGGAGGCCGTGCGCGACTTCCGGGCGCAGACCGGCGTACAGATCGGCGTGAAGCCGGCCGGCGGTATCCGCACCTCCAAGGACGCGATCAAGTTCCTGGTGCTGGTGAACGAGACCGCGGGCGAGGACTGGCTGGACAACCACTGGTTCCGCTTCGGCGCCTCCAGCCTGCTGAACGATCTGCTGATGCAGCGCCAGAAGCTCAGCACCGGCCGCTACTCCGGCCCCGATTACGTGACGGTGGACTGATCCCCATGGCATCTGCATTCGAGTACGCACCCGCTCCCGAGTCGCGCGCGGTCGTCGACATCGCTCCTTCGTACGGCCTGTTCATCGACGGCGAGTTCACCGAGGCGGCCGACGGCAAGGTCTTCAAGACTCTCTCGCCGAGCAGCGAGGAGGTGCTCTCCGAGGTCGCGCAGGCCGGCGCCGCGGACGTCGACCGGGCCGTGAAGGCGGCCCGCAAGGCATTCGAGAAGTGGTCGGCGCTGCCCGGCTCCGAGCGCGCCAAGTACCTCTTCCGGATCGCCCGGATCATCCAGGAGCGCAGCCGCGAGCTCGCCGTTCTCGAAACCCTCGACAACGGCAAGCCGATCAAGGAGACCCGCGACGCGGACCTCCCGCTGGTCGCGGCGCACTTCTTCTACTACGCGGGCTGGGCCGACAAGCTCGGCCACGCCGGTTACGGTCCGAACCCGCGCCCCCTCGGCGTCGCGGGCCAGGTCATCCCGTGGAACTTCCCGCTGCTGATGCTGGCCTGGAAGATCGCCCCGGCGCTCGCCACCGGCAACACGGTGGTCCTCAAGCCCGCCGAGACGACTCCGCTCTCCGCGCTGTTCTTCGCGGACATCTGCCGCCAGGCCGGCCTGCCCAAGGGTGTCGTGAACATCCTCACCGGTTACGGGGACGCGGGCGCCGCGCTCGTCGCGCACGAGGGCGTCGACAAGGTCGCGTTCACCGGCTCGACCGCGGTCGGCAAGGCCATCGCCCGCCAGGTCGCGGGCACGGACAAGAAGGTCACCCTCGAACTGGGCGGCAAGGGCGCCAACATCGTCTTCGACGACGCCCCGATCGACCAGGCCGTCGAGGGCATCGTCACCGGCATCTTCTTCAACCAGGGCCAGGTCTGCTGCGCGGGCTCGCGCCTGCTCGTCCAGGAGTCGATCCAGGACGAGTTGCTGGACGCCCTGAAGCGCCGGCTGTCCACGCTCCGGCTCGGCGACCCGCTGGACAAGAACACCGACATCGGCGCGATCAACTCGTCCGAGCAGCTCGCACGGATCACCGCGCTCGCCGAGACGGGCGAGGCCGAGGGCGCCGAACGCTGGTCCGCCCCCTGCGAACTCCCCTCCTCCGGCTACTGGTTCGCCCCGACGCTGTTCACGAACGTCACGCAGGCGCACACCATCGCCCGCGACGAGATCTTCGGCCCGGTGCTGTCGGTGCTGTCGTTCCGTACGCCCGACGAGGCGGTCGCCAAGGCGAACAACAGCCAGTACGGCCTCTCGGCCGGCATCTGGACGGAGAAGGGTTCGCGCATCCTCGCGGTGGCGAACAAGCTCCGGGCGGGCGTCGTCTGGGCCAACACGTTCAACAAGTTCGACCCGACCTCGCCCTTCGGCGGCTACAAGGAATCGGGCTTCGGCCGCGAAGGCGGTCGTCACGGCCTGGAGGCGTATCTCGATGTCCGATAACCGTCTGAGCGTCTTCAAGACCTACAAGCTGTACGTCGGGGGCAAGTTCCCCCGCTCCGAGAGCGGCCGGGTGTATGAGGTGACCGACTCCAAGGGCACGTGGCTGGCGAACGCCCCCCAGTCCTCCCGCAAGGACGCACGGGACGCGGTCGTGGCGGCCCGCAAGGCCTTCGGCGGCTGGTCGGGTGCGACGGCGTACAACCGCGGCCAGATCCTCTACCGCATCGCGGAGATGCTGGAGGGCCGCAGGGACCAGTTCGTGCGAGAGGTGGCGGACGCGGAGGGCCTGTCGAAGTCCAAGGCGGGGGCCGTCGTGGACGCGGCGATCGACCGCTGGGTCTGGTACGCGGGCTGGACCGACAAGATCGGCCAGATCGTGGGCGGGGCGAACCCGGTCGCGGGCCCGTTCTTCAACCTGTCGACACCCGAACCGACCGGCGTGGTCGCGGTGCTGGCGCCCCAGGAGTCCTCGTTCCTGGGCCTGGTCTCGGTGATCGCCCCGGTGATCGCGACCGGCAACACGGCGGTCGTCATCGCCTCGGCGAACGCCCCGCTCCCGGCCCTGTCCCTGGGCGAGGTGCTGGCCACCTCCGACCTGCCGGGCGGTGTGGTGAACATCCTGTCCGGGAGGACCGCGGAGATCGCGGCACCGCTCGCCTCCCACCAGGACGTGAACGCCCTCGACCTCACGGGGGCGGACGCCGCGCTGGCGAAGGAGCTGGAGACCGCGGCGGCGGACAACCTGAAGCGGGTTCTCCGCCCGCCCGTCTCCCGTCACCGCTCCGAGAAGGAAGCGCAGGGCGATGCCCCTGCCTCCGCCGTGGACGGGCGCGGCGCCGTCGACTGGTCGGCCGATCCGGGCACCCATCGGCTGACGGCGTTCCTGGAGACGAAGACGGTGTGGCACCCGACAGGCGCCCTGGGCGTCTCGGGGTCCTCGTACTGACTCGCACGGACCCGCGCTGACCCGCGCAGAGGCGCACCACCGGCGCGAGGGCGCGTGTCGGCTCGCACGAGCGCGATGACGGTCCGCGTCTCCGGAACCCCGGAGGCGCCGACCGTCATCGTCCGTGCCGGTGCCGACATCCGTCTCAGCCGTGCAGCACCTCTGCCACCTGTCCCACCAACGGCAGGTCCTTCAGGGCGCCTCCGCTGGTCAACGGGTCGGTGACGGCAGCCGTGGAGAGCGGCTTGAAGTCGGCGATCTGTGTCCCCACCGCGTTGTCCAGCGGGTCCGTGCCCGTACCGGCCAGCGGGTCGAGCCGCAGATGTGTCACCGGGGCGATGCCGTGCTTGAGCGACTGCCCGAGCGCCCCGGTCACCGCGCTGCCGGTCGTCGCGCCGACCGCGCCGAGGCCGCTGTCGGGTTCCGCGGCCGGTGCGAGGGGCAGCGGCGCCGCCTGGGCCGCCGCACCCCCCGCACCGAGCGCGGCGCCCACCGCGGTGACGGTCAGACCTGCCCGCAGGAGCGTGCGCCGCCGGGACCTGGAAAGTGCATGACGTGCCATGGAGTTCCCACCTGATCGAGACGATCGAGTAACCATCTGAATGCGTAGAGTAGTTGACATGTGATGCTCGATACCAACACGGCCACCGGGGGATCCCCTGCGCGGGTCAATGCCTCACACTCGTGTCCTGTGAGTTCCCAACCGATCCCGACCCGCGTCGTGCTGCTCGCGGGCCCCTCCGGCTCCGGCAAGTCCTCCCTCGCCGCCCGCACCGACCTTCCGGTCCTGCGCCTGGACGACTTCTACAAGGAGGGCGACGACCCCACACTGCCCCTCGTTCCCGGCAGTACGGACATCGACTGGGACTCCGCGCAGTCCTGGGACGCGGACGCGGCGGTCACCGCGATCACGGAGCTGTGCCGCACCGGCCGGACGAACGTCCCGGTGTACGACATCACCACGAGCTCCCGGGTGGACCGGGAGGTCCTCCACATCGAGCGCACACCGCTGTTCGTGGCCGAGGGGATCTTCGCCGCGGACATAGTCGAACGGTGCCAGGAGCTGGGTGTGCTCGCCGACGCGCTGTGCCTGCGCGGAAGTCCCGCGACGACGTTCCGTCGCCGGCTCCTGCGGGACCTGCGGGAGGGGCGGAAGTCGGTGCTGTTCCTACTGCGGCGGGGCTGGCGGCTGATGCGTGCGGAACGGGGCATCGTGGCGCGGCAGACGGCGCTGGGCGCATACCCGTGCGGCAAGGAGGAGGCGCTGGGGCGACTGGCCGCGGCCGCGGCCGGACGCCGACGGGCGCCCGCGTCGCGGGGGACGGTGTAGCGGGAACGGTGCGGCGGGCTTCCCGCCGACCGGTCACCGGTCACTGTCACCAGTCACTGGCCTCACTGGCTCACCGGCTCACCGGCTCAACGAACGAGCGGGGACACATGGCGACGGGGCCGGACTGGACCCCCCGGCCCGTCCGACCCCGCAGCGTTTCCCCGTAACCCGTGCACCGCCGCCTCCCCCGAAGCGGCGAGCCCGTTCTCCCCCGTGCACCACCGCTTCCCCCGAAGCGGCAGCCCGTTCTCCCCCGTATCCCCCGTATCCCCCTACCCTCAGGCCACCAGCTCGCCGAAGGACTCCTCCTCGTCACGGCCGAAGCTGAGGACCTCGTCCTCGCGCAGCCGGCGGAGCGACCGCCAGATGCTCGACTTCACCGTGCCGACACTGATGTCGAGGATGGCCGCGATCTCCGGATCGGTGCGGCCCTCGTAGTACCGCAGGACCAGCATCGTGCGCTGGAGTTCCGGCAGCCGCGCCAGCGCCTGCCAGAGCACGGCGCGCAGTTCCGTACCGCGCATCGCGTCCGTGTCGCCCGCCGTCTCCGGCAGCTCCTCGGTCGGGTACTCGTTGAGCTTGCGCCTGCGCCAGGCGCTGATGTGCAGGTTGGTCATGGTGCGGCGCAGATAACCGCCGACCGCGGCCTTGTCGCTGATCCGGTCCCATGCCCGGTACGTCGAGAAGAGGGCGCTCTGGAGCAGATCCTCGGCCTCGAACCGGTCTCCGGTCAGGTGGTAGGCGGTTGCGTACAGGGAGGCGCGGCGCTCCCGGACGTAGGCCGTGAACGCCGTTTCGGCGTCGTCGGCCTGCGCCGGGGACTTCCGCTCCCCCGTGACCTCCCCGTACGCGGCTCCCCCGTCGTTCCCCCCGCTGTCCCCCGTGGACGCGTCAACGACCGCCATGTACGACGTGTGCTGACGCCCGGCGCCACGGCACCCCCGCGCCGCTCCCCCGAGCTCGCGGCCCCGCTCCAGCAGAGCGGCACCCGCTGCGGCACCGGACCTCTCGGTGCTCCGGCCGACGTCATGGAG
This sequence comes from Streptomyces sp. NPDC058051, assembly GCF_042885475.1. Lineage (NCBI taxonomy): Bacteria > Bacillati > Actinomycetota > Actinomycetes > Kitasatosporales > Streptomycetaceae > Streptomyces > Streptomyces sp. NPDC058051. The sequence continues at coordinate 64,581 of NZ_JBHVRW010000012.1, read as the reverse complement.
ACGCGTGACAACTGCGCTTGCGGTGATGCTGTGAGTTGCGTTCATCTCGCGCCCCCCATCGGTGGAGTCCGTTCGTTCCTTGTTGACCACGAGCTTGCCGGGGCAGTTTCATCACGCTGTCCGCCGACTGTCACAGCCCTGTCACAGGGCCTGCCGTCCATGCGTCTCGGGTGCGCCGGATGTATGAGTCGGACCCAACTGTCGAACTGGGGCTCCACCATGGGTCAGAATGGCCAGCGTGCCTTTCCTGTTGCTGATCGAGGACGACGACGCCATCCGCACGGCCCTCGAACTCTCCCTGTCACGCCAGGGCCACCGTGTGGCCACCGCGGCGACGGGCGAGGACGGCCTGAAACTCCTGCGTGAGCAGCGGCCGGATCTGATCGTGCTGGATGTGATGCTGCCCGGCATCGACGGTTTCGAGGTGTGCCGGCGCATCCGGCGCACCGACCAGCTGCCGATCATTCTGCTGACCGCGCGCAGCGACGACATCGACGTCGTCGTCGGGCTTGAGTCCGGTGCCGACGACTATGTGGTGAAACCTGTGCAGGGCCGGGTGCTCGACGCCCGTATCCGTGCCGTGCTGCGCCGCGGTGAGCGCGAGTCCACCGACTCCGCGTCCTTCGGGAACGTGGTGATCGACCGCTCCGCCATGACCGTGACCAAGAACGGCGAGGATCTGCAGCTCACCCCGACCGAGCTGCGCCTCCTGCTGGAACTGAGCCGCCGGCCCGGCCAGGCCCTGTCGCGGCAGCAGTTGCTGCGGCTCGTGTGGGAGCACGACTACCTCGGTGACTCCCGGCTGGTGGACGCCTGTGTGCAGCGGCTGCGCGCCAAGGTGGAGGACGTACCGTCCTCGCCGACCCTGATCCGTACCGTTCGAGGTGTGGGCTACCGGCTGGATTCGCCTCAGTGAGCGATGCCGTCAAACGGAGTGTCCTCACCGGGCTGCGCTGGACCAGTCTGCGGCTGCGTCTCGTCGTCGTGTTCGCGCTGGTGGCGCTGACCGCCGCGGTGTCCGCCTCGGGAATCGCGTACTGGCTGAACCGCGAAGCCGTGCTGACGCGTACCCAGGACTCCGCGCTCGGCGACTTCCGCCAGGAGATGCAGAACCGTGCGGCGTCGCTGCCACCGCGTCCCACCAAGGACGATCTGCAGTACGCCGCCGTGCAGATGGCGAGCAGTTCGCCCGGCTACAGCGTGCTCCTGGTCGACGAACGCGACACCGGCAAACCGATCGTCGGCAACTCCGATCTGGACACCTTCACGCTCGACAACGTGCCGTTGTCCCTGCAGAAGGCGGTCAACAAGAGACAACCGGTCGAGGCGGGCAACAAGTACGAGTACCACCTGTTCTGGCAACGGGTCAGCATCCGCGACACTCCGTATCTGGTGGGCGGCACGAAAATCATCGGCGGTGGTCCGGCCGGCTACATGCTGAAGTCGCTCGACCAGGAACGGCAGGATCTGAACTCCCTCGCCTGGTCACTGGGGATCGCCACCGGGCTCGCCCTGATCGGCTCGGCGCTGCTCGCGCAGGCCGCCGCGACGACCGTGCTGCGGCCCGTGCAGCGGCTCGGTGACGCCGCCCGCAAGCTCGGCGAGGGCAAGCTCGACACCCGGCTCGTGGTGTCCGGCACCGATGAACTCGCCGATCTCTCCCGTACGTTCAACAGAACCGCGAGTTCACTGGAGAAGAAGGTCGCGGACATGAGCGCGCGGGAGGAGTCGAGCCGCCGGTTCGTCGCCGACATGTCCCATGAACTGCGCACGCCACTCACCGCGCTGACCGCCGTCACCGAGGTGCTGGAGGACGAGACGGACAGCCTCGACCCCATGATCGCGCCCGCGGTGCGCCTGGTGGTGAGCGAGACCCGGCGCCTCAACGACCTGGTGGAGAACCTGATGGAGGTCACCCGCTTCGACGCGGGTACGGCGCGGCTCGTCGTCGACACGGTCGATGTCGCCGACCAGGTCACGGCCTGCATCGACGCCCGCGCCTGGCTGGACGCCGTGGACCTGGACGCCGAGCGCGGCACGATGGCCCGGCTCGACCCTCGCCGGCTCGACGTGATCCTGGCGAATCTGATCGGCAACGCGCTCAAGCACGGCGGTTCGCCGGTGCGCGTCTCGGTACGGACCGAGGGTGACCAGCTCGTCATCAAGGTCCGTGACCACGGCCCCGGTATTCCCGAAGACGTCCTTCCGCATGTCTTCGACCGGTTCTACAAAGCCAGTGCCTCGCGCCCGCGCTCCGAAGGCAGCGGCCTCGGACTGTCGATCGCCGTGGAGAACGCACACATCCACGGCGGTGACATCACCGCCGCGAACTCTCCGGACGGCGACGGCGCGGTGTTCGTCCTGCGGTTGCCGCGCGACGCCGAGCCGCTCACCCGGTCCGACAGGGAGCACCAGGCGGAGTCCTCGGGCGAGGAGGGCGACGCGACGTGAGGGGCAACAGCGGCAACCGCCCGGCACGCCGTTCGGCCGCGGCACTGGCCGGTGTCGTGATCACGGCCGTGCTGGCCGCGGGCTGCGGGATCAGGACCACCTCCGTGCCGGTGGACGCCGGGGCGGCTCCGTCCCGGGTACCGTGCTCGATGTCCGCGGAGGACGTCAGCACCCAGGCCCTCCAGGGCATCCCCGTACAGATCTATCTGGTCTGCGCCTCCCAGCTGGTCACGGTCGACCGCACGGTACGGGTCGACGAGACGAAGTCGGACCGGCTCCGGATCGCGAAGGCGCTCCTGGACGAACTGGAGCAGAAGCCGCCCTCCGACGAGCGACGGGCCGGGTTCTCCACGGCCGTCCCGGCGGACCTGCGGGTCAGCGGTGCCCTCAGCGGCGACCAGGAGGGCACACTGCGGCTGAGCGAACAGCCGGAGGATCTGCCGTCCGAGGCACTGGCGCAGATCGTGTGCACGTACGCGGAGAGCGAGTCACTCTCCTCGAAGGGCACAGTGGTGCTGGCCGGTCCGGGGAACTACGCGCCGCGCGGCTATCTGTGCACCTCGGAGACGAAGACCAGCCCGAAGGCGGCACCGACGCCGGGGGCGAGCACGGGGGCCTGAGGCACCCCATGCTGACGGGGGCGCCTGAGCGGGCGGGGCCGACGGGGGCTGAGCGGGCGGGGCCGACGGGGGCTTGAGTGAACGGCGCCGACGGGGGGCCTGAGCGGGCAGGAGCAACGGCGCCGGGTTTGTCGGGCCAGGCGGAACCGATCCTGCCGCACGGCGCGTCTTGGGATGCGTGCGTCAAGGTTCGGGCAATCACGTTGCCATCCGCTTCCGCGCGGTCGGGGTCTCTCTCCTCCTCGCGCATCTACTGTGTGTCGGCTGGCTGATGCTGCGCCCGCTCGACGTCCCCTGGACGACCGCCTCGAATCTCCAGCCGCTCGCAGGCATCCGGGCGGACCTGTCTCTCGGCCCGGTCGAGGCCACCCGCAGGATCGGCGAGGGGCTGTTGCTGCTCGCCCCGCTGGGTGTGCTGCTGCCGATGGCCGGAGGCCGGCTGTTCGTCTCTCCGTGGGCATCGATGGCCCGTACGGCCGCGGCGGGCGCGCTGATATCGCTGACCATCGAACTGGCGCAGACCGGTGTGCCGGGCCAGGTCGTCGACGTCGACTCGCCGCTGCTGAACACCACCGGCGTGGTGCTCGCGCACCTGCTGGTCGTACCCATGTGCCGAGCGCGTCTGCGTCGCAGGAATCAGCAGCGGGTCGGAGTGCTTCCCCACCTCGGGGACGAGACGGCTCAGGGGCCGACCCCGACAATTCCCAGGGTCGGTATCGCACCGTAGAGCGACGCTTTGCCCCTGTTCGCCGGGCGACCATGGACGCATGGGGAGTACGACGGAGTTGCTCCCTCAGCAACGGTTCGCGAAGGAGCCCACCATGGCCGCACTTGCCCGCCCCCGTGACGGACGCATGATCGGCGGAGTGTGCGCAGCGCTGGCACGGCGCTTCGGTACCTCCGCGGGAACCATGCGCATCATCTTCCTGCTCTCCTGCCTGCTGCCGGGGCCGCAGTTCCTGCTCTACCTGGCACTGTGGGTGCTGTTCCCGAGCGAGAAGACGTCGTCGTCCACGGCCTGGTGACCGCATACGCACCGGACGGGGTAACTCCCGTACGCGCACACGTCTGTGGGGCGGACACCCGGTCCGGGTGTCCGCCCCACAGGCGTGCGTACGGGGATCAGCCGCCGAGGGGGAGACCGTTGGCCGACAGGCCGCTGGTGGTCAGGCCGCCCGCGGGCAGACCGCCGATCAGGCCCTTGACCGGGGCGGTGGCGTCGCCGACGAGCTTCTGCTGACCGGTGCCGAGGAGCTTCGTGGCCGTGTCCTGGACCGGCAGGGTCCGGGCGGTGGTCTCCAGCGCCGAACCGGCGACCGGCAGAGCGGTGGCGACCTCGGCCGGAAGCACGGCGGCGGAGGCGGTACCCGCGGCGGCAGCGGCGAAAGCGGCACCGAGAGCGGCGACGCCGAGAGTCCTGACAGCAGACTGCTTCATGTGAAATTCATCCTTGGGGAGAGGGACGTGAGCGGCTTTGAAACGTAGTCAGCCCACGGCCCGTCCCGCAAACACTCCGACACAGGGGAAACGGCCGGGAATTCGCCGTCCCGGCCGTTTCCGCGAAAGCGCGGGTCAGCTCACCGAAGGGGAGGACACGCTGGTCGCGGAGGTCTGCTCGAAGAGCCACTCGGACTTCAGCTCGGCATATCCGGGCTTGATCACGTCATTGATCATCGCGAGACGTTCATCAAAAGGAATGAATGCAGACTTCATCGCATTGACGGTGAACCACTGCATGTCATCGAGCGTGTATCCGAACGTCTCGGTCAGTTTCTCGAATTCATGGCTCATGCTCGTGCCACTCATCAGCCGGTTGTCCGTATTAACGGTGGCTCGGAAATGCAGCCTCCGCAGCAGCCCGATGGGGTGCTCGGCGTACGAGGCGGCGGCGCCGGTCTGGAGGTTGGAGGTCGGGCAGAGCTCCAGCGGAATGCGCTTGTCCCGTACGTAGGAGGCGAGACGGCCGAGCTTCACGCTGCCGTCCTCGGCGACCTCGATGTCGTCGATGATGCGGACACCGTGGCCGAGCCGGTCGGCACCGCACCACTGGAGGGCCTGCCAGATCGACGGCAGCCCGAAGGCCTCGCCCGCGTGGATGGTGAAGTGGTTGTTCTCGCGCTTGAGGTACTCGAAGGCGTCGAGGTGCCGGGTGGGCGGGAAGCCCGCCTCCGCACCCGCGATGTCGAAGCCGACGACGCCCTGGTCGCGGTACCGGTTGGCCAGCTCGGCGATCTCCAGGGACCGGGCGGCGTGCCGCATCGCCGTGAGGAGCGCGCCCACGCGGATGCGGTACCCGTCCTGGCGGGCCCGCCGCTCTCCCTCGCGGAAGCCCTCGTTGACCGCCTCGACGACCTCTTCGAGGGTCAGTCCGGCTTCCAGGTGCTGCTCGGGGGCGTAGCGCACCTCGGCGTAGACGACACCGTCCGCGGCCAGGTCCTCGGCGCACTCGGCGGCCACCCGCACCAGCGCGTCGCGGGTCTGCATGACGGCGCACGTGTGGGCGAACGTCTCCAGGTAGCGCTCCAGCGACCCGGAGTCGGCCGCCTCGCGGAACCAGATGCCGAGCTTGTCGGGCTCGGACTCGGGCAGACCGTCGTAACCGCTCGCGAGGGCGAGGTCGACGATCGTTCCCGGGCGCAGACCGCCGTCGAGATGGTCGTGGAGAAGGACCTTGGGAGCGCGCCGGATCTGATCCTGGCCGGGTACGTGGAGGGTCGGGCTCATCATTTGGGCACTCTAGCGCCTACGCGCGTAGATTGTCGCTTGCCGATGCGTAACAGTGACCGCGAATACGGGTGGAGTACACCTGTCCTTCTGACACTGTTCTGTCATGGCACAGCGCGCACTCCCCCTGCCTGCTGCGAGGCTGGGACGGGCCGTCAGAACGGCCGGAGCACCATCTGCGGTCAGCGGCGTGGTTCTGCTGCTCCCGGACGGCGAGGCCGACTCGCACCGCCGCCCTTCCTCCCTCTCCTACGCCCTCCAGCTGCCGCTCGCCCGCACGCTGGCCCGAGCGGGCCAGGAGGACGGGCTCGCCGCGCATGTCGTGCGCTACCGCTGCCGCGGCTGGAACGCGACCGACGCACAACTCGCGGCGGATGCCCGATGGGCGGTGGACGAGGTCGTACGCCGCTACGGCGACGTCCCCGTCTGCCTGGCCGGCCACGGCATGGGCGGCCGTGCCGCACTCCGGGCAGGCGGCCACGCGGCGGTCCACTCCGTTCTGGCGATGGCCCCCTGGCTGCCCGACGGCACGACGGACGAACCGGAGCCGGTGAAGCATCTGCTGGGCCGACAGGTCCTTCTCATCCATGGCACCAACGATGCCCACTGCGACCCCGAACTCTCCTTCCGCCTCGCCGAACGCGCCAAGAAGACCAACCGCGACACCTGCCGCTTCGAGGTCCACTCGGACGGCCACAGCCTGCGCCAGCACCGGGCCGAAGTCGTCGCCCTGGCAACCGACTTCGTCCGAGGCTCACTCTTCGGCCGCGCCTACGCCCGCCCCGTCGCCGACGCCCTGGCAGCCCCGCCACCCCTGGGCCTGCGCATGCCGCTGGCAGCGGGGTTCGGGAAGTCGTTACGGGGGTGAGGGGAGCGGGGCGAGCGCTGCGGGTGGGGGGAGCAGTCGGTCGCGCGGCAAAGGAGCCGGCCTTGTGCGGGACCATCCCCGCGGGCGCGGGGAGCAGACGCCCGTTCTGCCCGTCGAGCCAGGCGACGAGGGACCATCCCCGCGGGCGCGGGGAGCAGAGCATCCCGTCCCGGGCGGCCTTGCCGTCGAAGGGACCATCCCCGCGGGCGCGGGGAGCAGGTACGAGGTCCTGTAGTCGCGCGCGGTACACGGGGACCATCCCCGCGGGCGCGGGGAGCAGCCTCTGACAATTCCCTTGGGGTTTTCTCGCGCGGGACCATCCCCGCGGGCGCGGGGAGCAGACGCCCGTTCTGCCCGTCGAGCCAGGCGACGAGGGACCATCCCCGCGGGCGCGGGGAGCAGAGC
>NZ_JBHVRW010000012.1:0-57413 GCF_042885475.1 Streptomyces sp. NPDC058051 | reverse complement strand
ATCCCGTCCCGGGCGGCCTTGCCGTCGAAGGGACCATCCCCGCGGGCGCGGGGAGCAGCCTCTGACAATTCCCTTGGGGTTTTCTCGCGCGGGACCATCCCCGCGGGCGCGGGGAGCAGGCTCTGCGGCCTGCGGGTTTAGCGCGGGCGTGGGTCGTTCTGGAGTACTTTCATCGATTCCGGCAAATCGAATGAACAGTGCATTACCGGCATTCACGCCCTCTCGAAGCGGCGCCGCTTGGAGACCTTGCTCCAGCCCGGCTTCGGGCTCACGCTACCGCTTCGCGGTGCCGCCGCAGTGTTCGGTGGCGGATCAGCGCGGGGATGGTCCCAGCAGGTGGTACGCCGCGGCGACCGCGAACGCCTGCTCCCCGCACACGCGGGGATGGTCCCGTGATGTCCTTGCCGTCCTCGATGTTCGCGTTCCGTTCCTCGCGCCGCCCGGCTCAGCCCAGGCAGGCGTGCACCCCGCACCGCGCCCGTTCAGTCCGGCAGCAAGTGGTCCCGGCGTGAGAGCAGGAAGCGTTTGAAGGCGGCCACGGGTGGGGTGTCGGGGTGGCCGTCCAGCCAGGCGACGCCGATTTCGCGGGCCGCTCTCGGGGCCGTGACCGTCAGTTCGACGACGCCGGGCCGGGCCACCGCGGGCGGGGGCAGCAGGGCCACGCCCAGGCCGGCCGCGACCAGGCCGCGCAGGGTCTCCGCCTCCTCGCCCTCGAAGGCGACGCGTGGTTGGAAGCCCGCCTCCGCGCACAGGTCGTCCGTGATCCGGCGCAGGCCGTAGCCGGGTTCGAGGGTGACGAACTTTTCGTCGGCGGCCTCCGCCAGGCGGATGCGGCGGCGCGAGGCGAGGCGGTGGTCCTCGGGGACGACGAGGCGCAGCCGCTGTTCGTCGAGGCGGCGGGCGACCAGATCGGGTGCGTCGGGGACGGGTGAGGTGAGGCAGAGGTCGAGGCCGCCGGACCGGAGGCGTTCGATCATCGCTTCGCCGTAGTTCTGCACGAGCTGGAAGCGGACGCCTGGATGGTCGGCGCGGAAGGCCCGGATCAGGGCGGGTACGGTCTCGGAGCCCATCGTGTGCAGGAAGCCGAAGGCGACCTTGCCGGTGGCCGGGTCGGCGTCGGCCCGTACCGAGTCGGCGGCCTTCTCGACCTCGGCCAGGGCGCGCTCGGCGGAAGTGAGGAAGGTGCGGCCGGCGGGGGTCAGGGAGACGGTGCGGCCCTTGCGGGCGAACAGGGCTACTCCCAGGTCCTGTTCGAGCCTGACCATCGACCGCGAGAGCGTCGACTGCGGGACACCGAGCTCGTGCGCGGCGCGGGTGACGTGCTCGTGGCGGGCCACTGCCTCGAACTGCGCCAGCCGCGGTGCGAGGACGGCGCGAATGTCTTCTTCGTAACTACTCGGTGACAGCCGGGGCTGTGATCTGCGTTCATGCACCACGGGAACGATTATGACGGTTTCATGCATTGGACGCATGAAACCGCTCGTCCTACTTTTGAACCATGCCTCCTGCCAGTACCGGGGCGTCCACGCTCACCGTGGCCGCCTCGCCCCAGCCGTCCCCCGCCGCCGCTGTCGCTGTCGCCGCTGTCGCCACTACCGACCCCGCCGCGCCGGACCGCCTCGAACCCGGCCGCCCCGGCCGCCCCGGCTACCGCCGGATGAGCTTCGCGCTCTTCGCCGCCGGTGTCGCGACCTTCGCGCTCCTCTACTCCACCCAGGCCCTGCTGCCCGCCATCTCCGCCTCCCTCGGCGCCACGGCCGGACAGACCAGCTGGACGGTCTCCGCCGCGACGGGTGCGCTGGCCCTGTGCGTGCTGCCGATGAGCGCGCTCTCCGAGCGGTTCGGGCGGCGGCAGATGATGACCGCCTCACTGACGGTGGCCGTACTGATCGGGTTGCTGGTGCCGTTCGCGCCCTCGCTGAGCTGGCTGATCGCGCTGCGCGCCGTACAGGGCGCGGCACTGGCCGGACTGCCCGCGTCCGCGATGGCGTACCTGGCGGAGGAGGTACGGCCGAAGGCGCTCGTCGCCGCGATCGGACTGTTCGTGGCGGGCAACAGCATCGGCGGGATGAGCGGCCGTATCCTCACCGGCTGGATCGCCCAGCTGTGGGGCTGGCGTGCGGCGCTCGGCGCGGTCGGACTGCTGGCCGTGGGCTGCGCGGTCGTCTTCCACTTCATGGTCCCCAGGGCTCGGCACTTCACCCCGGGCTCGCTGAACCCGAAGGCCCTCGCCAGGACGGTGGGCGGGCACCTCGCGGATCCGCTGCTGCGCCGGCTGTACGCGATCGGCGCGCTGTTCATGACGGTGTTCGGCGCCGTGTACACGGTGATCGGTTACCGCCTGGTGGAGGCGCCGTTCAACCTTCCGCAGGGCGTCGTCGGCTCGATCTTCCTCGTCTATCTCGTCGGTACGGTCTCCTCCGCGGCGGCCGGCAAGCTGGTCGCCCGGCTCGGCCGGCGGGGCGCGCTGTACCTGGCCGTCTCCACCACGGCCGCCGGTCTGCTGCTCTCGCTCGCCGACCAGCTGGCCGCCGTGCTGCTCGGCCTGGTCCTGATCACGGCGGGTTTCTTCGCCGGGCACGCGGTCGCCTCCTCGTCCGTGAGCCGTACGGCGACGAAGGGCCGTGCCCAGGCGTCGGCGCTCTACCAGTCCGCGTACTACCTGGGCTCCAGTGTGGGCGGCACGCTCGGCGCGATCGCCTTCCACTCCGGAGGCTGGGCCGGAACGGTGTACCTGGGGCTGCTCGCGGTCCTCGGCGTCGTCTCGATCACGCTGTACGGCTCGCGGGCCGCACGAGCCGAGCAGCGCCGGCTGATGCCGGCGGTGTCCGTACAGAACTGAGGCGGCAGCCCGCATCGGTACGGGCTCCTGTACCGAACCGAGACACACGACGCACAACCATCCACTCCCCGACGCGCGTCTAGCAGGCGGAAGCACCTCACTGCGCGCGAAGGGGAGTTGGCGTACATGAGAGTCGCAGGGAACAAACGGGGCGCCCGGGCACGGCGTGCGCTCGTGCTGTCCGCCGCCGGTCTGACGGCGGTGCCCGCCCTCGTCCTGGGCACCGGTGGATCCGCGCAGGCGGCGTCCTGCACGACGTCCACGGGGCCGTACCAGAAGCAGGTCGAGAAGTATCTGCACCGGCCGGTGGACGGCAGGCAGTCGGCCGCCGACTGCAAGGCGATCCGGTCCTTCCAGCGGACCTACGGGGTGACACCGGACATCGGTTACGCGGGGCCGATCACCTGGCGCACGATGAAGACGCTCACGGCCCAGAAGGCGGCCGGAAAGACGCCGAACAAGGCGAAGAAGTGCCCCACCAACAAGGGGCGCATCGCGTGTGTGGACCTGACCCGGCAGCTGAGCTGGATCCAGGACGGCAGCAAGCTGAAGTTCGGTCCGGTGCCGGTACGGACCGGGCGGAACGGGTACGAGACCCGCACCGGGTCGAGCAAGGTCTACATGCGGCACATCAACCACTGGTCGACGCTCTACCACGTGCAGATGCCGTACTCCCAGTTCTTCGACGGCGGGCAGGCGTTCCACTCGGTGGGGGTGAAGATGTGGAACCCGCCGGGGTCGCACGGCTGCGTCAACATGCGGCCCGCCGACGCGAAGGCGTACTGGAATCTGCTGAAGAACGGCGACGACGTCTACGTGTACGGGCGCAAGCCGGGGACCTGACCAGCACCGCCGGGGTCCGGCCGGGCCCGCCGGGATCCGGTCGGCACCACCCCGGACCTGACCGTGATCCGGCCGGAACAGGGCCTGGATACGCACCCCTTCGGTACTTCCCGCCCCCGTTGTCAGTGGCCTGCTGTAGCTTCCGAAGTGCTGAAGTGAGTGGCGTCACAGCGCAACAGGGGTGGAGCGATGAGTGATCTGACAGCTGCGGCGGACATCGACAGCCGTCTGGAGGGACACCGGGTCGAGCTGACCGGTTACTGCTACCGGATGCTCGGCTCGGCCTTCGAGGCGGAGGACGCGGTCCAGGACACGCTGGTGCGCGCGTGGCGCAACTTCGAGAAGTTCGAGGGGCGTTCCTCGCTGCGGTCCTGGCTGTACCGGATCGCCACCAATGTCTGTCTGGACATGCTGAACGCGGGCAACAAGCGGGCCCGTCCGGTCGATCTGACGGGGCCGACGCCGCTCGCCCAGGCGGCGCTCAACCCGCTGTCGGAGAACACCTGGCTGGAACCGATGCCGGACGGGCGGATCCTGCCGTCGGTGTCCGATCCCGCGGAGGCCGCGGTGGCCCGGGAGTCGGTGCGGCTCGCGTTCATGGCCGCGCTGCAGCACCTGCCGCCCAAACAACGCGCCGTACTGATCCTGCGCGAGGTGCTGGCCTGGAAGGCGAGCGAGGTCGCCGAGCTCCTCGACACCTCGGTCGCCTCGGTCAACAGCGCCCTCCAGCGGGCTCGTGCGACCCTCGCGGAACACGAGGGGCTGACCGCCGACACGGCCGATCCGCTCGACGAGGAGCAGCGGCGGCTCCTCGACCGGTACGTCGCGGCCTTCGAGGGGTACGACATGACGGCGTTGACCGCGCTGCTCCATGAGGACGCCGTGATGACGATGCCGCCGTTCGACCTCTGGCTCCAGGGGCACGACGACATCACCGGCTTCATGCTGTCCATCGGCGCGGGCTGTGCGGGCTCGCGCCTGGTGGCGACGACGGCGAACGGCACCCCGGCGTTCGCCCACTACAAGCCGAATCCGGACGGGCCGGGGTTCGTGCCGTGGGCGGTGCAGATCATCGACATCTCCAACGGTTCCATCACCGGGATGCACTGCTTCCTGGACACACCCCGCTGGTTCCCGTTGTTCGGTCTCCCGGATCATCTCGACGCCGAGGCGGCGTGAGGCCCGGGGGACGCAAATGAGGCCCGGGGTACGGAGATGAGGTCCGGGGTACGGAGATGACGCCCGGCATACGCGCCGCCCGTCACCCCGCGTTCCCCACGGTCCCGCCTTCGGCCCCGTCCTCGGCCCCGGTTCCTCCGCCGCCCACGTCCACGTCCATGTCCGCGCACACGTCCACGTCCACGTCCACCGCATCGTCCAGCCCCACCAGGTCGAGCAGGTTCTTCAGCTCGGGTGGCACATGGCGCAGCCGCAGTCGTCTGCCGCCCGCACGGCGTGCGACGAGCCCCAGTCGCGCCACCGCCTCGACCAGGGCCAGATCCGCGCGCTCGACCCCGCCCACATCACAGTCCACCCCGGCGGCCGGATCCCGAAGAGCCCCGTCGGGGGCGTACAGCAGCGACTCCAGCTCGGCGCAGAGTCCCGGCACCGCGGCCTGCGTGACGCGGCCGGTGACGGCGAGAACGATCGGGGTCGTGGCTTCCACGTCAGGATGACCGGAGCCGCGGCCGAAACTCATCGCTGTGCGCCTCCGCGCCTCCGCACCCTCCCGCCCGCGACACGGTGCCCTGGCCCGGTGTACGGCGCCCCGCGCACATCCCGCACCCGCCCCGCCCCTCGCGGCGCACCGGCGAACTTCCGTCAACTCCGGTCAACTGTGCGGCTTCTGTAAACCTCTGCGGTCAATTCCCCCTCTAGGCAGGTGAACCGGCCGGCACCGGCACCCCATCGTCGGTACCGGCTGACCAGTGGCCCTCTCGAAGGGCCGCCTGATTCTCCAGGGGGAGAGTTGCGCAAACACGTGAGGAACGCGTGTGTATCGACCATCGCCGCGGCAGCCGCCGTGGCACTCGCGGCCGGGCTGACCACCCCGGCCCTGGCCCAGCCCGGCGCCGTCGCAGCGGCGGGCACCGAGCCGACGGCCCAGCACCGGCTGACGCTCATCACCGGCGACCGCGTCTCGGTGGACGCCAAGGGCAGGATCCTGGCCTTCCAGCCCGCCAAGGGGCGCGAGCACATACCCGTGCAGCGGCAGATACGTGACGGGCACACGCTGCTCGTCCCGGCCGACGCACACCGGCTGATCAGCTCCGGCAAGCTGGACCGCCGGCTGTTCGACGTCACCGAGCTGAACCGTGCGGAGAACCGCAGGGCCCGGGCGGCGGGCCTGAAGCTGATCGTCGCCTACCGGGGCGAGGGGGCCGCGTCCGCGAAGGCACAGGTCCGTGACGCGGGGGCCACCCGGGTCGACCGGACCCTGAAGTCGCTGAACGCCGAATCGGTGACCACGCCGGAGCGCGATGTCCAGGACGTCTGGCAGGCGCTCACCAGCAAGCCCTCACAGGGTGCGCAGCGCACGACGGCCGCCGGGATCGACCGGGTGTGGCTGAACGGCGTCCGCAGGGTGAGCCTCGACAAGAGCGTGCCGCAGATCGGCGCGCCGGCCGCCTGGAAGGCCGGGTACACCGGAAAGGGCGTCAAGATCGCCGTTCTGGACACCGGTGTGGACGCCACCCACCCCGATCTGCAGGGCCAGGTCATCGACGCGAAGAACTTCACCGCGTCGCCCGACACGAAGGACCGGTACGGGCACGGCACCCACGTGTCGTCGATCGCGGCCGGTACGGGCGCGAAGTCGGGCGGGAAGTTCAAGGGCGTGGCGCCGGACGCCAAGCTGATCGAGGGCAAGGTGCTCGACGACGACGGCTTCGGCGACGACGCCGGCATCCTGGCCGGCATGGAGTGGGCGGTCGCGCAGGGCGCCGACATCATCAACCTGAGCCTCGGCGGTGGCGACACCCCCGAGATCGACCCGCTCGAAGCGGCCGTCAACAAGCTGTCGGCCGACAAGGGCGTCCTGTTCGCCATCGCGGCGGGCAACGAGGGGGACGCCCCCGGTACGGTCGGCTCCCCGGGCAGCGCGGAGGCCGCGCTGACCGTCGGCGCGGTCGACGACAACGACGGGCTGGCCGACTTCTCCAGCCGCGGTCCGCGCATCGGCGACGGCGGCATCAAGCCCGATGTCACCGCCCCCGGTGTGGACATCACGGCGGCGGCCGCACCCGGCTCCGTCATCGACCAGGAGGTCGGCCAGAACCCGCCGGGCTATCTGACGATCTCCGGTACGTCGATGGCGACTCCGCATGTCGCGGGCGCCGCGGCGCTCCTCAAGCAGGAGCACCCGGAGTGGACGTACACCGAGCTCAAGGGGGCGCTCACGGGGTCCGCGAAGCCGGGCGCGTACACGCCGTTCGAGCAGGGCTCCGGCCGGATCGCCGTCGACCGGGCGATCGCCCAGACCGTCGTCGCGGACCCGGTCTCGGTGAGCTTCGGAGTGCAGCAGTGGCCGCACACCGATGACACCCCGGTCAGCAAGAAGCTGACGTACCGCAACCTCGGTGCGGCGGACGTCACCCTCGACCTCGCGGTCACGGCCACGGGTCCGAAGGGCAAGCCCGCCCCGGCCGGATTCTTCACGCTCGGCGCCGACCAGGTGACCGTTCCCGCGGGCGGCACGGCCGACGTGCCGCTGACCGTGGACACCAGGCTCGGTGGCACGGTCGACGGCTCCTACTCCGCGTACGTCGTCGGAACCGGCGGTGGCCAGACCGTCCGCACGGCCGCCGCGGTCGAGCGCGAGATCGAGTCGTACGACCTCACGGTCAAGGTCATCGGCCGGGACGGCAAGCCCGCCGAGTTCTACGAGTCCGACCTCTTCGGCATCTCCGGCGCGGCGAGCGACGTGTGGTTGTCACCGACGGGCCCCGGCGGCACGGCGAAGGTCCGTGTTCCCAAGGGCGGTTACGTGCTGAACTCCGCCGTCCACGTGGACCCGGAGGACAGCACCAAGGGCACCGACTGGATGACCCAGCCGAATCTGAACGTCACCAAGAACCTCACCGTGACGTTCGACGCGCGCAAGGCGAAGCCGGTGGCCCTCACCCTGCCCACTACGGGCGCGAAGGCCCAACTGGCGGCGCCCGACCTCCAGTTCGAGTTCAAGGACGGCGGTTACAGCTACGGCTGGTACCTCGATTCGTACCAGGGCTTCCGCACCCTGAACGTCGGCCCGAAGGTGACCGACGGCTCGCTCTCCCAGCACTGGATCGGCAGCTGGACCAAGGGGGCCTCGACCCGGTACGACATCGCGGTCGGCGGTCCGGTGACCCAGGCGGCGACCGGGTACAACAGGAAGTTCACCACCGGTCAGATGGCCAAGGTCCAGACCACCCTCGGCTCGTCCGTCAAGGGCAAGTCCGGCGGATTCGCGGCCTGGGGCTCGCTGCCCGGTTCGTTCGGCGGCTGGACGTCCTGGTCCAGCCAGAAGATCCCCGGCACCAACACCGCCTACGTCTCGACCGCCGACAAGGTGAAGTGGAACTTCGACTTCAGCCAGGAGGGGGCACTCGACGAGGACGGCTACCCGGCCTCCGACGCGCAGTACTCCCTCGGTGACCCGCAGACCCTCAAGGCGGGCAAGACCTACACGAAGAAGGTCAACACCGCGGTGTTCGGCCCCGCGGTCGGTCGCGACTACGGAATCTTCCGGGACGGCAACGACATCATCGGGTCGCTGCCGCTGGTGGCCGACGGCCGCGGCAACATCGGCTACTCCGCGTACAGTTCGGTCAAGACCGTCCTGTACCGCAACGGCGTCAAGCTCGCGCAGAACGCGGACCCGCTGGAGGGCGGCACCCCCATCGCCGTACCGTCCGCCGCAGCCGACTACCGGCTGACCACCTCGGTGCGGCGCAGCTCCAAGGTCTCCGCCGTCTCCACCCGGATCGATGCGAGCTGGACGTTCCGGTCCAAGAAGAGCGCGGCCCCGACCCTGCTGCCGGTCTCCACGGTCCGCTTCACGCCCAACGTGACGCCCGACGGCCGGGTGACGGCGGGCAGGACCGCCTCGGTGCCGGTGACGGTGCAGGGCGCAGCCGCCGGCAAGAACCTGAAGTCGCTGACGGTGTACGTCAGTTACGACGCCGGCAAGACCTGGAAGAAGTCCGCGGTCAAGGCGGGCAAGCTCTCCGTGAAGAACCCGGCCAAGGGCAAGTCCCTCTCCTACCGGGCCAATGTCACCGACAAGCAGGGCAACAAGTCGTCGGTGTCGATCTACAACGCCTACTTCGGCAAGTAGGCGGGCACCCCGAGGACGACCGCACGACGGCGGCCCGCCCGGACGGATCTCTCCGTCCGGGCGGGCCGCTCGCACACCGTCGGGACCGGCGCGGTGTTGCCTCTCAGCTGACCGGGAAGTCCCCGGTGTCCAGTTTCAGCGCGAACGGCTCGGGAAGCGTCAGCATCTCTCCGTACTCGACCGCTTCCAGAACCCGGTAGGTGCCGTCGGCGGGTTCCCCGTACAGGGTGGCGGTGGGGCGGCCGGAGTGCCAGGGATCGAGGAGCAGGAAGAGCTCGACACCGACCTTGGCGCATCCGTGTGCCTTGCCGATGCGGTCGTGGTTGGCGTTGTCCCTGGAGGTGATCTCGACGACGAGCCGGGCCTCCTCCGCCGGTACGCGGTTGCCCGGCCCGGTCGCCACGGCACGCGGCACGACGACGAGATCGGGGATGTAGAGCCCGGCCCGGCCCGGCACGGCGACGCCGAGGGTCTGGAAGATCTCCCAGTCCTCCGGGATCACGGTGTAGAGCCTGCGCTGCAGCAGAGCCGCAGTGAGATTGTGGTCCTTGGACGGCGGTGGCGACACGGTGACGATCCCCTCGATGATCTCCACCTTGCAGCCCTCGGGGGCGTCCGTCTCCTCCCAGATCCGGACGAGGTCGTCCCAGTCCTGGCCGTGGCCCGGCGCGGGATCGACGGTGAGTGCGCTCATGGCGGTCTCCTCTATCGGTACGTCACCGAGTCCAGCATGCCGAACGGGACCGGTGGCATTCCACCGATCCCGTTCACCCGGACGAGTAAACCGCAGGTCAGGCGATACGTTCCCGCACCACGGGGGTGGCCGTGAAGTCCGTACCGGCCGGGGCGATGTCGTACGCGGAGGGCAGGGCCTTCAGCGCGTAGTCGAACTTCTCCGGGGTGTCGGTGTGCAGCGTCAGCAGCGGCTGTCCGGCCGTGACCGTGTCACCCGGCTTGGCGTGCAGCTCGACGCCCGCGCCCGCCTGCACCGGGTCCTCCTTGCGGGCCCGGCCCGCGCCGAGGCGCCAGGCGGCGATGCCGATGTCGTACGCGTCCAGGCGGGTCAGTACACCGCTGGACGGGGCCGTGACCACGTGCTGCTCGCGGGCGACCGGAAGCGTGGCGTCCGGGTCGCCGCCCTGGGCGGAGATCATCCGGCGCCACACGTCCATGGCGGAACCGTCGGCGAGGGCCTTCTCCGGGTCGGCGTCCTTGAGCCCGGCGGCGTCCAGCATCTCGCGGGCGAGGGCCAGGGTGAGATCGATGACGTCCTTCGGCCCGGCGCCGGCCAGGACCTCGACCGACTCGCGCACCTCCAGGGCGTTGCCCGCGGTCAGGCCGAGCGGGGTGGACATGTCGGTGAGCAGCGCGACCGTACGCACGCCGCTGTCGGTGCCCAGGGCGACCATGGTGGAGGCCAGTTCGCGGGCGTCCTCGATGGTCTTCATGAAGGCGCCCGAGCCGACCTTGACGTCCAGGACGAGCGCCCCGGTGCCCTCGGCGATCTTCTTGGACATGATCGAGCTGGCGATCAGCGGGATGGCCTCGACGGTGCCGGTGACATCGCGGAGCGCGTACAGCTTCTTGTCGGCGGGGGCGAGACCGTCACCGGCGGCGCAGATGACCGCGCCGGTGGTGTCCAGGACGCCGAGCATCTCCTCGTTGGAGAGGTGCGCGCGCCAGCCGGGGATGGACTCCAGCTTGTCGAGCGTGCCGCCGGTGTGGCCGAGACCGCGTCCGCTGAGCTGCGGCACGGCCGCGCCGCAGGCGGCGACCAGCGGGGCGAGCGGCAGGGTGATCTTGTCGCCGACACCGCCGGTGGAGTGCTTGTCGGTGGTGGGCCGGGAGAGCGCCGCGAAGTCCATGCGCTCACCGGACGCGATCATCGCGGCGGTCCAGCGGGCGATCTCGGTGCGGTTCATGCCGTTCAGCAGGATCGCCATGGCCAGCGCGGACATCTGCTCGTCGGCGACCTCACCGTGGGTGTACGCGTCGATGACCCAGTCGATCTGCTCGGGGGTCAGCTCGCCTCGGTCCCGCTTGGTGCGGATGACGGAGATGGCGTCCATGTCCTGGGAGTCCTTCCGGCCGGTACGTTGCGTACGCAAGAGTCCCACATGACTCTACGCGCATAGAGGGTGGAGACGGGTGTGGCCCTCCCGGCGCACGGGAGGGCCACGGGGGTGCTACCTGAGGTGATCCGGTCCGAACGCCTGCGGCAGCATCTCGGCGAGCGTGCGCAGCCCGTCCGGCGTCTCCATGATCAGCTCCGGGCCGCCGAACTCGTACAGCAGCTGCCTGCACCTGCCGCACGGCACCAGGATCTCGCCCGCCCCGTCCACACAGGTGAAGTGGGTCAGCCGCCCGCCACCGGTGGCGTGGAGCTGGGAGACCAGGCCGCACTCGGCACACAGCCCGATGCCGTACGAGGCGTTCTCGACGTTGCAGCCGGACACCGTACGGCCGTCGTCGACCCGTGCCGCCGCGCCGACCGGGTAATGCGAGTAAGGGACGTACGCCCGGGCCATGACGGACCGTGCGGCGCTCCGCAGCTCCGCCCAGTCGAGCTCCGCGGCGGCCGTCACTTGCCCTGCCCCTTCCGGTAGCGCATGCCGTCCGCCTTCGGCATCCGCAGCCGTTGGGCGGAGAGCGAGAGGACGAGCAGCGTGACGATGTACGGGGTGGCGCTCACGAACTCGGTGGGCACCGTGTCCGTGGCGAGGTACCAGACCAGTACCGCCGCGGCGACGACCGCGCTGACCACGCCCTGGACGAAGCTCTTGCGGTAGAGCTTCCATGCCGCCAGCACGGCCAGCACGACCACGAGCAGCAGGAGCAGCGCGTGGACGGACTCGCCGCCGTTGCGCAGCTGGAGCGCGTCGGCGAAGCCGAACAGGCCGGCACCCATGGCGAGGCCGCCGGGCCGCCAGTTACCGAAGATCATCGCGGCGAGGCCGATGTACCCGCGGCCGCCGGTCTGGCCCTCGTTGTAGATGTGCGACGTGACGAGCGAGAGGAACGCGCCGCCGAGACCGGCCATGCCGCCGGAGACGATCACCGCGATGTACTTGTACCGGTAGACGTTCACACCCAGCGACTCTGCCGCAACCGGGTTCTCGCCGCACGAGCGCAGCCGCAGTCCGAACGAGGTCTTCCACAGCACGAAGAACGTGAGGGCGAAGAGGGCCACGGCCACGATCGTCAGCAGCGACACGTGGGTGATCAGGCCGCCGATGACACCGGCGACGTCGGAGACGAAGAACCAGTGGTGCTTCTCGATCGAGTGCAGCCAGTCGGAGACGCCCGGGACGGTCACCGAGGTGATCTCGTCGGCCGGCGGGGACTGCTTCGGGCTGCCGCCCTTGGCCGCCGCCTCGCCCTCGTTGAACCAGAGCTTGGCGAGGTAGGTGGTGAAGCCGAGCGCCAGGATGTTGATGGCGATACCGGAGATGATGTGGTCGACGCCGAAGGTGACGGTCGCGACGGCGTGCAGCAGCCCGCCGAGCATGCCGCCGACGATCCCGGCCAGGACGCCGAGCCACGGGTTGGTCTGCCAGCCGGCCCAGGCACCGAAGAACGTGCCCAGGATCATCATGCCTTCGAGGCCGATGTTGACCACGCCGGACCGTTCGGCCCAGAGGCCGCCGAGACCGGCGAGCCCGATCGGCACGGCCATCGCGAGCGCCGCGCTGATCTGTCCCGCCGAGGTGACGTCCTCGGCACCGGTGATGGCGCGCACGGCGGACAGTGCGAGCAGTGCGCCCGCGACGATCAGGAGTATGACGGGGAAGGAGAGGCGGGTGCGGCCGCTCTTGCCGCCGGAGACCTTGGGGGCCGCGGGGGGCGGGGTGGAAGTCGCCGTGACGGTCACGCCGACACCTCCTGCTGGTCGGAGTTACGGGCGGCCTGTGCGGCGAGTTCCGCGCCGACCTTGCTCTGCTGGCGCTTGAGTCCGTAGCGGCGGACGACTTCGTAGGCGATGACGACGCACAGGACGATGACGCCCTGGATCACGCCGACGATCTCCTTGTCGTAGCCCTCGAATTCGAGCTTGCCGGTGCCGCGCTCCAGGAAGCCCCAGAGCAGGGCGCCGAGGGCGATGCCGACGGGGTGGTTGCGGCCGAGGAGGGCGATGGCGATGCCGGTGAAGCCGATGCCGACGGGGAAGTCGCCGCTGTACTCGTAGCTGTCGTTGAGGAGGGTCGGCATGCCGACCAGACCGGCCACGGCGCCGGAGATCAGCATCGAGGTGACGACCATCTTCTTGACGTCGACGCCACTGGCCTCGGCCGCGGAGCCGGACTGCCCGACGGTCCGCAGGTCGAAACCGAACCGGGTGCGCGAGAGCGCGAACCAGTAGGCGACGCCCGCGACGACCGCGATCACGAGGAAGCCCCAGACGGGCGAGGGGGCGGTCGGGAACTCGAAGAAGTGCGAGGACTCCGGGAGCGGCTTGGTGGAGATCTTCGTGCCGGCCTCGTCGAGGTGACCGAGGCGGCCCTGCTGGAGCAGGTAGCCGATGATCGCCGTCGCGATGGCGTTCAGCATGATCGTCGAGACGACCTCGCTGACGCCCCGGGTGACCTTGAGGACGCCGGAGATTCCGGCCCACATCGCACCGACGATCATCGCGGTGAGGATGATCAGCGGGATCTGCAGGGCGCCGGGCAGGGTCAGCGCGCCGCCGACCGCGGCGGCGAAGAAGGCTGCGAGGCGGTACTGACCGTCGACGCCGATGTTGAAGAGGTTCATCCGGAAGCCGACGGCCACCGCGAGACCCGCGAGGTAGTACGTCGTCGCCTTGTTCAGGATGTAGACCTGGCTGTCCGACTTCATTCCGTAGTCGAACATGATGCCGAAGGCGCTGAACGGCTCCTTGCCGGTGGCGGCCAGCACGAGTGCGGTCACCAGGAAGGCGACCACGATCGCGAGTACGGGGGCCGCGATCCCCAGGAGCAGCCGCTCCTTGTCGATCTTCTTCATCGGTCCTCTCCCCCGTTCCGGGGGTCGGTGTCGGTGCTTCCGCTGCCGGCGTCGCTTTCGCCTTCGCCTTCGCCTTCGGTCTGGCTTCCGGCGTCGCTCCGGCTTTCGCCTCCGCTTTCGCCTCCGCCTTCGCTTGCGGTTTCGCTTTCGCCTTCGCTTGCGGCAGCCGAATCGTCCGGAGCTGCGGGCTCGTCGGGTGCCGGGGTCTCGTCGGGTGCCGGGGTCTCGTCGGGGGCGGCGGTCTCGTCCGGCGCCTCCAGGTGGCCGGTCGCCGCGCCCGTCATCGCCGAGCCGAGCTCCTCGGGGGTGATGGTCGCCGGATCGGCGTCCGCGACCAGTCGGCCGCGGTACATGACCCGCAGGGTGTCGGAGAGCCCGATCAGCTCGTCCAGGTCGGCGGAGATCAGCAGCACCGCCAGCCCTTCCCGGCGTGCCGCGCGGATCTGGTCCCAGATCTGCGCCTGGGCGCCGACGTCCACGCCCCGGGTCGGGTGCGCGGCGATGAGGAGCTTGGGGTTGTGGCTCATCTCGCGGCCGACGATCAGCTTCTGCTGGTTGCCGCCGGAGAGGGAGGCCGCGGTGACCTCGATACCGGGCGTGCGGACGTCGTACTCGCGCACGATGCGCTCGGTGTCGGCGCGGGCTCCCTTGAGGTCGAGGAACGCACCCTTGCTGTTGGGGCGTTCGGTGACGTGGCCGAGGATGCGGTTCTCCCAGAGCGGGGCCTCCAGCAGCAGTCCGTGCCGGTGGCGGTCCTCGGGGATGACAGCCATGCCGTCCTCGCGGCGCTTGCGGGTCGCCGTGCGGGAGATGTCGGCGCCGTCCAGGGTCAGCACACCGGCGTCGAGGTGGCGCATGCCCATGATCGCGTCGACCAGTTCGGACTGGCCGTTGCCCTCGACGCCCGCGATGCCGAGGACCTCGCCCTTGTGGATGGTGAAGTCGATGCCGTCGAGCACCGAGCGCACCACACCGTCCGGGTCCGTGGCGGTCAGCCGCAGCCCCTCGACGTTCAGCATCGGCACATCGGTGACCGTCGACTCGCGGGTCTCCGGCGACGGGAGCTCGCTGCCGACCATCAGCTCCGCGAGCTGCTTGGTCGTGGTGTGCTTCGGATCGGCGGTGCCCACCGTCGTACCGCGCCGGATGACGGTGATCTCGTCGGCGACCGACAGGACCTCGCCCAGCTTGTGCGAGATGAAGATGACGGTCAGGCCCTCGGACTTGAGCTCGCGCAGGTTGTCGAAGAGTGCGTCGACCTCCTGCGGCACGAGCACGGCGGTCGGCTCGTCGAGGATCAGGGTGCGGGCGCCGCGGTAGAGGACCTTGAGGATCTCCACGCGCTGCCGGTCGGCGACCCCGAGGTCCTCGACCACGGCGTCCGGGCGCACACCGAGACCGTAGGCGTCGGAGATCTCCTTGATCTTGGCGCGGGCCCGCTCGCCGATCCCGTACAGCTTCTCGGAGCCGAGGACGACGTTCTCCAGGACCGTGAGGTAGTCGGCGAGCATGAAGTGCTGGTGCACCATGCCGATGCCGCGGTCGATGGCGTCGCCGGGGTTGTGGAACGAGACCTGCTCGCCGTCCACCGCGATGGTGCCCTCGTCCGGCTTCTGCATGCCGTAGAGGATCTTCATCAGAGTGGACTTGCCCGCGCCGTTCTCGCCGACGAGAGCGTGGACGGTGCCGCGGCGCACGGTGATGTCGATGTCGTGGTTGGCCACGACTCCGGGGAACCGCTTGGTGATACCGCGGAGCTCCACGGCATGAGGACTGCTGGACGCGTTGATGGCGCACTCTCCTTGGCAGGAGCGGAGGGCGGAGACAGTGGGACGAGGGCGGGCGGAGGCTGGTGGGAGGAGACCGGCGGGAGGCGGAGGCTGTGGGACGGAGCCGGTGGGGGCGGAAAAAGGTACCGCGCCCCAGGGATGCTACGCGCGTAGCGCTGCTGAATCGTTGGCCACCCGGTCAGAGGGTGGCGGACCGTGTGCGGACGGCTACGGCGCACACGGAGGACGCGGTACGTGAATCGGGGCCCGCGCGAAGCCGAAGCGGCTCACCCGGGCCCCGATCGACCGACCGGATCAGAGGGTGGTCTTGACCGTGATGGTGCCGTCGACGATCTTCTTCTTCGCCTCGTCGAGCTGCGCCTGGATGTCCGTGAGGTGGTCACCCGTGGTGGTCAGGCTGACGCCGCCCTTGGCGAGGGAGTACGTCTGCGTGCCGGTCACCGGCTTGCCGTCCTTGACCGACTTGACCAGGTCGAAGACGCCCGTGTCGACGTTCTTGACGACGGAGGTCATGATCGTGTCCTTGTACTTCGCCAGCGACGCGTCGAGCGCCTGGTCGGAGTCGACGCCGATGGACCAGGCGCCCTTCTTGCCCGCGACGGCCTCGATCGAACCGGCACCGGAGCCGCCCGCGGCGGCGAAGATGACGTCCGCGCCCTTGTCGAGCATGCCCTTGGCGGCGGCCGAGCCCTTGTCGGGGCTGCCGAAGCCGGACAGGTCCGAGCCGGTGGACAGGTACTGGATCTGCACCTTGGCCTTCGGCTTGGTGTCCAGGACACCCTGCTGGAAGCCCGCGGCGAACTTCTTGATCAGCGGAAGGTCCACACCGCCGATGAAGCCGACCTGGCCGTCCTTCGACTTCAGCGCGGCGGCGACACCGGCGAGGTAGGAACCCTGCTCCTCGGTGAAGACGATGCTGTCGACGTTCTTCGCGTCGGCGACGGAGTCGACCAGACCGAAGCTGACCTTCGGGTACTTGGCCGCGATCTTGTCGACCGCGTCCTTGTACGCGAACCCGACCGCGACGACCGGGTTGTAGCCGCCCTCGGCGAGCGACTCAAGGCGCTGCTCGCGGTCGGCGGGGGTCTCACCGGTCTTGGCGGTGAGCTCCTTCGTGTCGGCACCGAACTCGGACTTGGCCTTGTCCAGACCGCGTGCGGCGGAGTCGTTGAACGAGTTGTCTCCACGGCCGCCCACGTCGTAGGCCATGCCGATCTTCATCTTGCCCTTGTCGGAGCTGGTGCTCTCGGTGGACGACTCGCCACACGCGGTGGCGGTGAGTGCGAGAGCCGCAGTGACAGCACACGCAGCAGTGATGGTGGATACCCGGCGCAAGGGAAGGCTCCTTCAAACCTGACCGAAGCGCCTCTTCCGGCGCTGGTTTCGCCGCGATCGTAACGCGCGTAGATGTCAGATAAAGACCTGTACGGAAGCCGTTATCGGATCGTCGCGAACGCGAGGCGACCTGCCCGGTTACGGATGGTTGCCATCAAGCAACGCGGAGGCAGTGAAGAGCTCCACGGCCACCGTGATGGCCTCCTCGTCGGCGTCGAAATCACCGCGATGCAGGTCGAGGCGGGCAGTGTCGCCGGGGGTGCGGACCCCGAGCCGGGCCATCGCTCCGGGGACGTGTTCCAGGTACCAGGAGAAGTCCTCGCCGCCGAGGCTCTGCTCGGTGTCCTCGATCGCATACGATCCGCGCCGGGCTGTCATCGCTCCGGCGAGCAGGTCGGTCGCGGCGGCGTCGTTCACGACGGGCGGCACGCCCCGGACGTAGTTGATCACCGTCTTGGCCCGGTACATCCCGGCCACCTCGTCGATCGCCGCGTGCACCAGGTCCGGCGCCTCGCGCCAGGCCGCCAGGTCCAGGCAGCGCACGGTGCCGGACAGCTCGGCGTGCTGCGGGATCACATTGCAGGCGTGCCCGGTCTCCAGCCGGCCCCAGGTGACGGCGAGCCCGGCGCGTGCGTCGACGCGGCGGGCCAGCAGCGCGGGCACCTCGGTGGCGACCTTGGCGGCGGCGGTGACCAGGTCGGTGGTCAGATGCGGCCGGGCGGTGTGCCCGCCGGGCCCGTCGAGTGCGACCTCCAGCCGGTCGCAGGCCGAGGTGATCGCCCCGACCCGCAGCCCGATCCGCCCCACGTCGACCTTCGGGTCGCAGTGCACCCCGATGATCCGCCCGACGCCCTCCAGCGCCCCGGACGCGATTGTGTCGGGCGCCCCGCCGGGCAGCACCTCCTCGGCCGGCTGGAAGATCAGCCGCACGGGGTTCGGCAGCAGCCCCTGCCGGTCCAGCTCGGCGAGCACGAGCCCGGCGCCGAGGACGGAGGTGGTGTGGATGTCGTGCCCGCAGGCGTGCGCCCGGTCGGGGACGGTGGAGCGGTACGGAACGCCCGCCTTGGTGTCCGGGATGGGCAGGGCGTCGATGTCCGCGCGCAGAGCGAGCATGGGCCGGGTGGAACCGTCCCGCGTCCCCACGTCGCACAGGAGTCCCGTCCCGGTGTCGAGCACCTGCGGCCGGAGCCCGGCCTTCTCCAGCCGCGCCTTGATGGCCGCGGTGGTCCGGAACTCCTGATTCCCGAGCTCGGGGTGCATGTGCAAGTCACGCCGGAAGGCGATCAGCTCGGCCCGGAGTGCTTCGGGCAGGCTGCCGGGGAGCGGTTCGGAGGTCGGCTCGGCGTCGGACTCGCGGGACATCAACTGGTTCACCTGGTGAAGGGTAAGCCCGTTCCCCCTTCAACTGACCATGAAACAAGAAAAGTTCAGCCACATAGACGAATAAATGACTGCGTCGTGGCGTGTGAGGAGGTGGCAGGGTGGGTAAACTCGCCCATTTTCCCCCACCTCGTCTACCGCCCCGTGGCGGACGGCACCCGCCGCCCGGAACCACGCGCCGCGGCCCCCTGCCCCGGCATCCTCCGGCGCACCGCCTCCAGCGCCACTCCGATGCACAGGGCCCCGACCGCCAGCAGGTCCAGGCTCACGGCCATGAGGACAGTGCCGGCCGTCACCAGCACCGGAACCCACGGCCGGACCACGTCCCGGCGGTGGACCGCGAGCAGGGTGACGAGGGCCAGCAGCCCGACCCAGAACAGCAGGGGCACGACGGTGTAGACGAGCGGCATCACGCCGGGGACGTCCTGCACCCGCTCGAACAGGTCGCTCATGGCCTGCTTGTCCGCGGCGACGAACCCGACCACGAGGTCGATCACCGCCTGCACCGCCACCGCCGCCGCCCCGGCCAGCCCGGTCCAGGCCGCGGCCCGGGCGGCGACCCGTCCCCCGCCGCGCCCCACGACGACTCTCCCGTCGCCCCGCCCCACGGCGGCTCTCGCGTCGCCCCGCGCCACGGCGGCTCTTCCGTCGTCCCGCGCCACGGCAAGCTGCTCCAGCCCCCGGAACACCGCCGCGAACACGACCACCCCGGCGAGGAACAGCAGATGCGCCACGGTCCACCACACGCCGGGCCCGTAGTCGCCGACGGCCCGCCCGATCAGCCGCACCACGCCGTACCCGGCCATGAGGGCGGGTCCGACGAGGAACGCCGCCCTGGACCGGGCGACCTGTCGTTCCGTCAACTCGACTGTATTCACAGGTTCATTACTCATGGATCGATGCTGACGCCGAGCCGTCCCTGCCCGCTATCGGGACTCACCCCCAGAAATCCCTGAAGGCCCGGTGTCCTCCGGGTCAGGGTCGGACAGTTCGTTCAGCGCGCTCCTCACCCGGACGCGGGCTCTTCTGCCGCCCGCAGCCGTTGCAAGGCGGGCGAACCCGTGGCCAGGCGGCCCCCTTACGCCTCCGTCACCGCCGTTGCCCGCCAGGGCGCCAGGCGTTGGACGTCGCGGGCCGTTTCCGTGACGCCGCTCAGGAAGCCCTGGGCGCGCGGGGATGCCGTGTCGCGGAGCCATTCCGGGGCGATGTCGCAGACCGCGACCGTGACCTCCGTGCCGGCCAGGGCGAGGGGGAGGGTGTGGACGACCGTGGAGGGGAAGCTCACGACCGTACGGCCGATCGGTCCGCGGCGGGCGATGAGTTCCAGGGGGAGGTCGGGGCGGACGATCTCCAGGCCGGTGGCGGCTTCCAGGGCGTGGAGCTTGTCGGTGGACTCGCGGCGGTGGGCGAAGTAGCGGGTCGCGTGGTGGGTGCGGGCCAGGGCCCCGACGGCCTCCAGGTACTGGGCCCGGTCGACCACACCGGTCTCCACGAGCGAGGTGCCGACCAGGTCCGCGCCCTTGGTGAGCGACGGCGGGCCGAAGCGGGAGCGGGTCCAGGCGAAGGTGTTGGGGGTGACGGTGACACCGGGCGGAGCCTCGACCGGCATGGCCGTGAAGACCTCGACCGTACGGGTGGCCGACGGGGTGAAGCGGCTGCGGGCACGGGCCGTGACCGGGGCCAGGACCAGTTCGCGCGGGCCCGAACTGCCCCTGCGGTGCCAGCGCACCAGGCGTTCGCCACGCGCCAGTTGGGCGACGAACTCCATGGTGGCCGTGCCGTCGTCGACCACCGTGAGGCGGCGGGCGCGCACCAGGGTGAGCAGGAGCTGCACGTAGCGGGAGAACGGGTCGCCGATGACGATCCGCTCCGCCCCGCGCAGCAGTCCGGCCAGGGAGCGCAGGGTCTTCAGAGGTGCGCCGGCGCCGCCGCGCGCCTCCTGCCAGCGGACGTTGACGCCCTCGTCGCGGGCCAGCTCCGCCATCCGGCGCAGTTGACCGCGCGACATCGGGTCGACCGGGGGGAGGACGACGACCGTGATGTCCGTGAGGACGTGGTCGTCGCCTCCCTCGGTGAAGGCCCACTCCAGGACGTTCAGGAGCTGGACCGGGCTCTCGACGAAGGCGAGGTTCACCGGTCGGCCCGTCAGACCGCGACCGGCTCGGCGGCCGGGGCCGCCTCGGTGCCCTCGGCGACGACGCCCGCGACCCGGCGGAGCTTCTTCATCGGGCCGAGCTCGGACTCGTACACCTTCTTGACGCCGTCACCGAGCGAGGCCTCGATGGTGCGGATGTCGCGGACGAGGCGGGTGAGGCCCTGCGGCTCGACGGAGGCGGCCTGGTCGGAGCCCCACATGGCGCGGTCGAGGGTGATGTGGCGCTCGACGAAGGAGGCACCGAGGGCGACGGCGGCCAGCGTCGTCTGAAGGCCGGTCTCGTGGCCGCTGTAGCCGATCGGGACGTTCGGGTACTCCTGCTGGAGGGTCTGGATGACCCGGAGGTTCAGCTCCTCGGCCTTGGCCGGGTACGTCGAAGTGGCGTGGCAGAGAAGGATGTTGTCCGATCCCAGGACCTCGACCGCGTGGCGGATCTGGCGCGGGGTCGACATGCCGGTGGAGAGGATGATCGTGCGGCCGGTCGCCCTCAGTGCACGCAGCAGTTCATCGTCGGTGAGGGAGGCCGAGGCCACCTTGTGCGCGGGGACGTCGAACTTCTCCAGGAAGGCGACCGCCTCGGTGTCCCACGGGGAGGCGAACCAGTCGATGCCGCGCTCGGCGCAGTGCGCGGAGATGGCCCGGTACTCGTCCTCGCCGAACTCGACGCGGTGGCGGTAGTCGATGTACGTCATCCGGCCCCAGGGGGTGTCGCGCTCGATGTCCCACTGGTCGCGCGGGGTGCAGATCTCCGGGGTGCGCTTCTGGAACTTGACGGCGTCGCAGCCCGCTTCGGCCGCCACGTCGATCAGCGCGAGGGCGTTGTCGAGGTCGCCGTTGTGGTTGATGCCGATCTCACCGGTGACGTAGACGGGCCGGTCCGGGCCCGCGGTGCGGGTGCCGAGGGTGCGCAGACGGGAGGTGCTCATGAGATGTGTTTCCTTAGCTCAAGGGGTGCTTGTCGGGTGCTCGGGGGTGCTTGTCGGGTGCTCGGCGGGCTTGGGGGGCCCGGTGGTCACTCGGAGGACGGTGCGGGAGAGGTGGTCGTGAGGGTGGGGCCGAGCAGCCAGGCCGCGATCTCGCGGATGGCGCCGAAGCCGCCGGGGGTGGTGGTGACGGCGCGCGCCGCGGCGCGTACCGAGTCGTGGGCGCTCGCGACGGCGACCGGCCAGCCGGCCAGTGCGAAGCACGGCAGGTCGTTGACGTCGTTGCCGACGTAGAGGACGCGTTCGGGGGCGATGGACTGTTCGTCGCACCACTGCTTGAGGGCCAGGTCCTTGCGGTCGATGCCGTGCAGGACCGGGATGCGGAGCTTGTGGGCGCGGGCCGCGACGACCGGGTTCTGCTCCGTGGAGAGGATCAGCAGCGGCAGTCCGGCCTTGCGCAGGGCCGCGATGCCCAGGCCGTCACCGCGGTGCACGGCGACGATCTCGCGTCCGTCGGCGTCGATCAGGACCCGGTCGTCGGTCTGCGTGCCGTCGAAGTCGAGGACGACGGCGTCGATGTCGTCCCGGGTGGGCAGCGGTGAGGGGTCCAGGAGCGGCGCGAGGGCGCGGGCGCGGGCCAGGTCGTGCGGGTCGTCGATCTCCAGGACGCGTGCGGGGTCGGTGCGCACCAGGGCGGTGTGGCCGAAGAAGCGGTGGCGGTGGGTGCGGAAGCCCGCCGCGTTCATGGCGTACGCGGCGCCGGTCTCCAGCAGGTCCTCGGGGCGGTCCTGGCGCATCTGCCGGACGGCCTTGTCGTGGTTGACGCCGTAGTTGTCCTCCTCCAGCGCACTGCCGTCGCGCCAGAGGAAGCCGTGGAAGGGCGCGACCGTGACCGCCGTGTCGGCGCCGTCGTGGGCGACCGCGGCGGCGACCCCGTCGATGTCCTCGCGTACGACGAAGGGGCTGGTGCACTGGACCAGCAGCACCACGTCGGCCGTCCGGTCGCGCATCGCCTCGTACGCGTCCAGGGCGTGCAGCACCGCGTCCTCGCTGCTGGCCTTGTCCCCGGCGATGGCCCGGGGCCGCTGGACGATGTGCACGCGGTCCGGGGTGCCCAGTGCGTCACCGGCGGCGCGGGCCGCGTCGGCGATGGCCGCGTCGTCCGTCGTCACGACGACGTCCGTGACCTCGCGGGCGGCCAGGCAGGCGCGTACGGCGCGGGCGACCAGCGGTACACCGCCGACCTGGGCGAGGTTCTTGGCCGGTACGCCCTTGGATCCGCCGCGGGCGGGGATCACGGCGAGCACGGTGGGCGGCGTCATCGCTGCTCCTGATGTCGGGGTCGATGTCGTGGTGGAGGGGGTGGGAGGTGCGGTGGTGGACGGGGTGGCGGATGCGGTGGTCACAGCTCGCCCATCCGTCGGATGACGGGGGCGACCCGCTGGACGCCCTGCCGGTACGCACCCCGCGCCGCCTCGCGTACGGCGTCGCGCACCGCTCCACGCAGCCCGCCGGTCTCGCGCGGCCGGTCCGTGCCCGGCAGCGGGTGGCCGTCGGGGGCCAGGTGGTGGCGGGCGAGGATGCCGGGGAGGTAGCCGGGGGCGGTGGCCGGTGTGTAGTACGGGGCGAGGTCGGGCAGCCGGCGGGCGGCGAGCAGGGCGTCGACGCGTGCGCGGGCGTGGTCGTAGGCCGTGGCGTACGTGCCGTCGGCGGCGACGCCCTGGCCGGCCAGCCACTCGCCGTCCGGCTCCGGGCGGTGGCCGCCGTCCAGGTGGTCCCAGGAGGTGAGCAGGCCGGAGCCGACGAAGTGGTGGTTGCCGAGGGCTTCGCGGACGCCGAGGTCGGTGAGGATCGCGGTCGGGACGCGCCGGTGCAGGGCCTCCAGCGCGGCGGTCGAGGACACGGTGACCAGCAGGTCGGTGCGGTCCAGGACCTCGCCCATGTGCCCGTACACCAGGCGGAAGTTGGGCGGCAGTCCGCCGGGCAGTCTCTCCGCGAGCCGCTGGTAGGGAAGCTCCTCGATGTGCGTGGTGTGCTCGCCGGGCTTGGAGCGCAGCTTCAGCAGCACCTCGCGGTCCGGGTGCAGCCTCGCGTGCTCGACGAGCCTGCGCAGCAGATACGTACGGTCGGCGCGGGAGGCCGGGACGGAGGGCTGGGCGGCGAAGACGACCGTGTCGCGGCCCGCCTCCGGGCGGTGCGGCTCGCCGCCGAGGAACGGCAGGGCGGCCTCCGTGACGGCCGAGGCATCGGCGCCCACTCCCTCGTACACCGCGCGGAAGCGCTGGGCGTCGTGGCGGGAGTTGGCGAGGACGATGTCCGCGCCGTGCCGCAGCAGGAGTCCGTCGGCGAGCTTCTCGTAGACGACACCGACGTAGCCGGTGACGACGACGGGCCTGATGGGCAGCCGCAGCGCGGCGAGGCCGTGCAGCATCGCCTGGACGGCTCCCCCGACGAGGGCGAGTACGACGACGTCGTATCCCTCGTCCCGCACCAGGTGCAGGAATTCGACCGCCGTCACCTCACGCACCCGGTCGGTGTCGATACCGACGTCGCCGACCTCGGCGAGCTGGCGCGGGGTCGGGGTGGCCCGGCCGCGCAGCAGGAGTCCGCTGATCTCGGCGCGCTGCGCCGACCCCGAGGAGGTGCCGGGGGCGAGGCGGCGCGCGGTGAGCGCGCCCCATTTCCACCGGGTGTCGGAGTCTGCGAGGACGGCCACCCGGAGGGCGGTCGTTTTATCGGTACGTGGGGGCACGTCCCAGAACTTAGGAAGGCATTCCGATTCGCGGCCCAACGTGACGGCAACAACTGGTTAACAGCCCACCGACGCTTGGCGAATCACCCTCGCGAAGACGATGAAATCACTCGCGATCCGGCCCGGTTCATCATTCCGACACGCGTCGTTCACCCGCCGTCCCTCTTGGGGCCAGGGCAAATGCCGGGCTCGCGCCTAGCGTGTGGCGGGTGGTTAAGCTCTCGGTCATCGTGCCGTTCTACAACGTGCAGACATACGCCCCCGACACCTTGAGAAGTCTGCGGGCCAACGCCCGCGACGACTTCGAATTCATCCTCGTCGACGACTGTTCGACCGACGGGACCGCGGACATACTGCGCCGCGCCGAGGACGAGATTCCGGGGGTGGTCGTCCGCAGACACGAGCAGAACGGCGGACTGGCCACCGCCCGTAACACCGGTCTGGACGCGGCGCGCGGCGAGTACCTCGCGTTCCTCGACGGCGACGACTGGCTCGCGCCCGGCCACTACGCCGAGCTCCTGGCCCGGACGGAGGCGCTGGGCTGCGACTTCGTCCGGACCGACCATGTCCAGGTCGAGGGCAGGAACCGTACGGTGCACCGGGTTCCGCACGGCAGGCGCGGCGAGGTGCTGGACCCGCGGGACGCGATCCTGCCCGCCGAGCGGACCACCTCGGTCGATTACCCGTACGCCTGGGCCGGGCTCTACCACCGGCGTCTGCTGGACCGCGGACTGCTGCGTTTCACGGACGGTCTGCGCACCGCGGAGGACCGTCCGTGGATCTGGCGGTTGCATCGCGAGGCCGAATCGTTCGCGGTGCTGGGACTTCTCGGAATCTTTTACCGGCGCGGAGTCGCCTCGTCGCTCACGCAGATCGGTGACGTGCGCCAGCTGGATTTCATTCGCTCGTTCGACCAGGTCATTCGGGAAACGGCCGAGGACCGCGATGCCCAGGCACTCCTGCCGAAAGCGGTCCGCACCTATTGCGCGATCATTTTCCATCACGTGAGCTCGATCGAAAGGTTCGAACCCTCGGTGGCCCGCACACTGAAGTCGATGAGTGGCGCCGCGCTCCGGCGGATGCCGCAGCAGGTGCTCGACGACGCCCTCGACTCGATGGACGTACAGCGCGCCACGCTGCTGCGCCGGCTGCGGCGCCGCCCGGCCGCCCCGGGTGCCAAGGAGGTGGCGGCCGCGTGAACGGCGTCCGGTCCCGCACCACGCAGATCTTCCTCGCCTCCACCCTGTACGGCACGGCCACGCTCGCCGCCGCACTCGACGCGGGGTGCTTCCCGGAGGCGGACCGCCGCATCCTGCTCGTCTCGAACAACGCGGCCGTCCCGGAGACGACACCCGGCGTCGACGCGATGCCGGGGTTCGGCGCCCTGCGGTCCCGTTTCGACGACGTGGTGTCGTGGAACGCCACGATCGCTCCTTTCCACCCCGGCGGATGGGAGCCGCGTCCCGACGACGTACCCCTGTGGGAGCGGCATCTGCGCCTGGCCTGGGGACTCGGCGACGACGACGTCGAGCTCGTGGTCGAGTCGATCCAGGTCAACCCCGCGACGGCCGTCACGCAGATCTTCACCGGCGCACCGGTCGATGTGTACGCGGACGGGCTGATGAGCTACGGACCCACCCGCAACAAGATCGATCCGCTGGTCGGTACGCGGGTCCGCCGGCTGCTCCATCTCGACCTGGTGCCGGGGCTGAAGCCGCTGCTGCTCACGGAGTTCGGGGTACGGCCGCAGATCGTGCCGACCGAGGTGTTCCTCAAGGTGCTCGACGAGCTGGGGGGCACGCCCGAGGTCCGGGACAGCGTGCCGTCCGTGGAGGAGTCCGCCCTGCTGCTGGGCCAGTACCTCTCCGCGCTCGGTCTGATCAGCGCGGCCGAGGAGGAGAACCTGCACCTGCGGATGATGCGCGGCGCGGTCGCCCTCGGCCACACCCGCATCGTCTTCAAGCCGCACCCCACGGCCCCGGCGCAGTGGTCGCGGGCGATGGGCGCGGAGGCCGAGAGGCTCGGCGCCGAACTGACGGTGCTGGACGCGGGAGTGCTCACCGCCCCGGTCCTCGCCGAGGTGCTCTACCGGCGGATGCGCCCCGCGCTGGTCGTCGGCTGCTTCTCGACGGCGCTGCTCACCGCTTCGGTGTTCTACGGGCTGCCGGTGGCCAGGGTCGGTACGGACATGCTGCTGGACCGGCTCTCCCCGTACGAGAACAGCAACCGTGTCCCGGTCACGCTCGTCGACGTGCTGGTGCCGGAGGTGACGGACCGGGCGGCGGTGGAGAGGGCGGCGGCACCGGATGCGGCGGACGTGGCGGATCTGACCGAGCTGATCACGGCGGTCGGTTTCGCGATGCAGCCGCGGATCCACCCGGGGCTGCGGCCGGCCGCCGAGCGGTATCTGTCCGCGCACCTGGACGCCAGGACGTGGCGGTACTTCAAGCGCAAGCGGCTGACGTCGCTGGCCCTGCCGGGGGCGGTACCGGCACAGCTCGCGTTCCTGCCGCGCAACGCGGTGGTGCGCAGGGTGGCGCGGTCGGTGCGGCGGCGCGTGGTGCGGCAGTAGTCGGCAGGGGCGGGCCGGTCGGCGGCCGGTGACGAAGGGGGGCGGGGCGCCGAACCGGCACCCCGCCCCCCTTGTCGCGTCGTCACACGTGCACGCCGCGCCACTCACCGCGCCACGCGCGTGCGCCCCGCCTCACGCGCCGCGTCGTCACCCGTGCACGCCGCCCAGGATCACCCGCAGGTCCGCGGCGTTCGCCTCGGTGGCCTTCCACAGCTCCTGCTGCCGGCCGTGCACGTCGGCGACCGTCGCCGCGTGGTCGTCCAGCAGTCCCGCCGCCCGCTCGGCGAGCCGGGCGCCGAGGTGCCGGTCGTGGACCGAGATCCCCCACTCCGGGCGGTCGATGTCGGCGAGGAAGTACGCCATCTTCGGGTGCGAGATCAGGCTGATGATCGGTGTGCCGCAGCCGAACGGGATCATGCCCGCGTGCCCGCGCATCCCGATGACCAGCTTGGTCCGGGCGTACGTGTCGCGGATCTCGTCGTTGCCGAAGTCGTACATCGGGATCACGGGCAGCGCGATGCCGTGCTCGCGCCGCAGGTCGAACGCGATCCGTTCGTCGTCCAGCGAGTGGGCCACGCACCGCACCTCGGCGCGCTTGCCGATCTCCTTGACCGCGGTGGCCATCTCGCCCAGGAAGTGCCCGTAGTCATGGCCGAAGCGGAGCCCGGACCGGTCGTACGCGGCGTTGATCAGGACGGTGTTCTCGCGCTCCGCCGGGTCTGTCCAGCCGTCCACCAGCTGCCTGGTCACGGTCGTGGGACAGGGCTGGAAGCGCACCTTGTCGTGGAGCGAGGCGGGCAGCAGCCGGCGGACCTTCTCGATCGAGCCGTGGTTGCGCAGCCCGAAGAACGAGGCCCGTTCGACGAGGGTGCGCAGGCTGGAGAGGAAACGGTCCCGGCCGTGCCCGTAGGCCTGGCCGTCGAAGGCGTTGAAGCCGACCGCGTACACCATGACGGGTACGTCGATCCGGTCGAGGAGCGCGTCCGGGACGTTCCACTGCCAGCCGCTGTTGCCGTTGGGCGCGGTGTCCGGGATGAAGAGGCCGCCGCCGCCGATGACGAGTCCGCGGCGCGCGTTGACCCGTTCCAGCGCGGCCTCGTCGAAGAGCCGGTGGGCGTGGATCGAGTGCCAGCGCTGCGGCCCGGTGTCCCGGCCGAAGGCCAGCCGCACGCTCTCGGGCAGCAGCTTGTCCCCGGCGTTGCCCTGCCGGTCCATGTAGAAGGCGACATGGGCGAGCTGGTCGGACGCGGGGCCCTCCACGGGCGCGGGCACGTCCGTGGTGCGCTGGTGCATCAGCCGGTTCGTGCGGTGGGTCGGGTCGACGGCGAGGCCCTGGAGCGCGTGCGCGGCGGCCCCTTCGTCGTCGCCGTGGATCCAGGCGATCTGCGCGAGGCGCCCGAAGGCGGTCGCCGCCCGGTTGGGTGCGGCGGTGGCGAGCAGGAGCCGGGCGCGGGCCTCCTCGTAGCGGGAGACGCTCATCAGGGCGTGGCCGAGCACCTCGTGCGGCCAGGCTTCGTCGACGGGTATCCGGACCCGGCCCAGCAGATCGGCCGCCTCCTGGTACTCGCCCGCCGCGATGTGGGCGGCGGCGACCTTGCGGGCCGTCTCCGGGGAGCCGGTGCGCAGCACGTGCGGGGTGCCGTAGTGGACCAGCAGATCGTGGTGCTTGGCGCCGGGGAGCGCCAGGTAGGCGGCGTGGAACTCGGCGTCGGGCAGCTCGAACCCGTGCCAGCGGTCCTCGGCCTCGCGGTAGCCGGACTCGCCGCCCTGCCAGGGCTTGTGCCGCCCGGTGAAGTGCAGGATCGCGGTGGTGTCGGGGACCGGGAGGTCGCCGGACAGGCGCCGCTTGACGAAGTTGTAGCGGGCGTCGAGCTGTACGAAGTCACCGTCGAGGACGGCGTTGAGGATGCCCTGGTCGTGCTTGTCGAGTTCGTACGTGCCCGCGCGCCCGACCTCGTCGAGCTTCGCGCAGAACGCGTCGCTCAGGTACTCGCGCTGGATCACCAGGAGCCCGCTGTTGAGCTTGTGCTGCCCGTAGAAGAACTGCGGTACGGCGCCCAGACCGTCGCGCATCGTCAGCAGTTCGTGGAGATCGCCGAGGACCACCATGTCGGTGTCGAGCGTGATCACGGTGTCGTAGTCGCGCACCCGGAACACGTCGAGGATGAAGTAGGCCTTGCGCACCAGGTAGTTGTCCTGGTCGCCCTTGGCATACGTGTCGTAGTGCCCGGCGTCGACGCGGCGGAAGTCGACGCGCGGGTGCAGCGCCCGGATCTGCGCGACGGAGGCGGGGCGCAGCCCGTCGTGCAGGACGAGGAAGTCCTCACAGACGTTCGGGTTGGAGAGGGCGAGGCTGCGCAGCAGGGCGAGGAAGCCGGGCAGGTAGTTCTCGTCGACGAAGCTCGCGAAGGCGACGCGGCGTTTGCCGGTGAGCGCGTTCGTGGGGGCGGGCGACCCGGGCACGGCCGTGGCGGGCACGGCCGTGGCGGGCAGGGGGGTGGCTGTCGTCATCGCAGTCGGATCCTCATGTCGGTGACGCTCTGGGCGCGTTCCATGACCCATGCCTTCTCGCTGGTGTACTCGTGCACGGAGGTGATGGGCATCCGCATCGCGCTGGGCAGGCGGTAGGCGCCGCTCTCGTAGAAGTCGAAGCCGATCAGGTCGAGCCGGCTGCTGACGTCCAGGTGGTCGAGGAGCCACAGCATGTTGAACCCGGTGGTGGGGATGGCCGGCCAGACGTCGGCGCCGACGCGTCCGATGTCCCGCAGCGGCCAGCGCAACGACTCGTCGCCCAGGTACTGCTGGGCGCCCGGGACGAGGCGGTTGCGCAGGGAGTACTTCCAGTCGCCGGAGATCCCGCCGAAGACCAGCCGGGTGTGCACCTTCTGGTCCCAGTTGAAGCCGTGCTTGTGGATGGTGGCGTGGATGTCGGTGCGCCGTCCGGTCGCCGCCGGGTCGATCCGGTACGAGTTGAACCGGACGACCAGGTCGTAGCCGTCGATCTCGGCACCCATGGAACTGTCGCCCACGCGGTTGGAGTTGGCGATGAGGCAGATCGACTTGCCGGCGATCCGGTTGCGGAACTCACCGACGGTGGTCCACTCGACGCCGCCGAAGGTGGGGTCCGGTACCGGGCCCCGCATGCGGCTTCTGCGCTGCTCGGCGTAGAGCGCGACGAGTCCGGTGAGCGCGGCCACGGCGCCCGGGTCCGTGCCGGCCGCCTCCAGGGCCAGGTCGAGGTACTGGGAGGTGGCGTCCTGGAGTTCCGTCACCGGGGCGCCGGTGCGCTCCTGCGCGAGCAGGGCGCCGATCAGCCGGGGCCCGGCCGCGGCCCAGTCGCCGCGCGCCTGGAGCGCCAGTCCCTCGGCCCAGGACTCGGTGACGGGCCGGGCGGCGAACTCCGCGGCGCCGGGGCAGTCGCGCTCCAGGCTCCGCAGCAGCTCCTCCTGCCGCTCCGCGCCGAGGCGCATGCCGACGACCTTGGCCGCCACGCCGAAGCCGTCGTCGTCGGTGAGCTCCAGATAGCGCTCGTACGCCTCGATGGCGGCGGCTTCCGCGCCCATCGCCTCCAGCGTCCTGGCCCGCAGCCGCCAGCCGGCCCGTGAACGTTTCCGCTGGGTCAGCACGGTGTCCGAGACGAGGACGGCGAGCTTGAACTCGTCCTCGTAACCGCACTCCAGAGCCTTGTTGCCGACCGCGAGCAGCGGGTCGAGCAGTTCGTCCGCGAGGGCCGCGGGGCCGGCCGGGGCCTTGGCGGGGCGCCGGATCAGCGCGAGTGGGGATCCGGCGGACGCGGGACCCGAGGGCTGTGCCGCGGCGTGCACGGCCAGCAGGTGCCGCAGCGCCTCCGCGAGTGCCGTACGCCGCCGGTCGAGCCCCGCCACCAGCTTGCCGCTGTGTGCGGCGCAGGCGCGCAGGCACACGTCCAGATCGGTCGGGGTGACGTGGGCGAGCTGCGACGAGGCACTGTCGGGCGGGGCCGCGTCACGTTGCCGTGGCCAACGGGTGCGGGCTTCTCTCATGGCGCTCCAAGCGTCTGGTGCCCGTGGGGGGAGGGGCGTGTCCGGGTGGGCGGTCACCGGAACGCACCGAGGAGGTGAGCCGCCCGGTCGAGGGGCGCGGAGCCCGGCGCGTGTGTTCGGTTCCACGACACGCTAGGAAAGCTGTACGGCCACCGGATGAACTCGCCCTGTCGGAAGGGGAAACTGCGCACTGCCCCCGCCGGTACACGCCCCGCCACGCCGGTACGCACCCCGCCCTGCCGGTACGCGCACCACCCCCGCCGGTACGCGCCCGGGCACGCCGGGCACCGCCCCCGCCGGTACGCGCTCGCTCAGCGCACCCCGTACCGCGCCTCGACGCCCGCGACGATCAGCCACAGACCGTCTTCGAAGCGTTCGTCGTAGCGGGTGAAGATCTCGGCCCCGGCCGCGGCGACGAGCGGGTACCGGGCCAGC
Source organism: Streptomyces sp. NPDC058051 (assembly GCF_042885475.1). Lineage (NCBI taxonomy): Bacteria > Bacillati > Actinomycetota > Actinomycetes > Kitasatosporales > Streptomycetaceae > Streptomyces > Streptomyces sp. NPDC058051. The sequence goes on along the minus strand of NZ_JBHVRW010000012.1, from coordinate 26,064 downwards.
CGCTGGGCGCGCTCGCCGATGTCGTAGCCGTCGCGCCGCTCGTCGGGCATCGGCTGGACGCCCTGCTCCTCGGTGACGAAGCCCATGGTGTACGCGTAGGCGGTGGTGCCCGCCCGGACGGCCTGCCGCAGCTCGAAGCCGGCGTCGACCATCGTCCGCAGATGGCCTTCGAGGCTGTCGGCATGGTCGGTGCCGGTGAATCGGGCGCCGCTGTAGACCTTGGCCCCGTCCCGGTAGCGCAGCAGAGCGGCGCGCAGGGCGCACTGGCTCGCGACGAGCTGGTCCTGCCAGCGCTCCGGCGGCGGGTCGGGCAGGTTCTCGTCGAGCATCCGGCGGTACATCACCGTGGCCATCTCGTCGAGGAGCTCCTGCTTGTCCTTGAAGTGCCAGTAGAGGGCCGGTGCCTTGACGTCCAGTTCCCTGGCGATGGCGCGCAGGGTGAGCCCGTCGAGGCCCACCTCGTTCAGCAGCCGGAGCGCGGTGTCGGCCACGCGCGCCCGGTCGATCTTCGTTGTACCCACCTTGACAATTTAACAGCGTTAAGCCCAGACTCCGGACATGGAACTTAACAGCGTTAAGGAAACTGATGTGCTGATCGTCGGGGCCGGCCCCTGCGGCCTGGCCCTCGGCTGCGATCTGGCCCGCCGCGGCGTGCGCGCCCTGGTCGTCGAGCGGGCGTCCGCCCTCTTTCCCGGTTCGCGCGGCAAGGGCATCCAGCCCCGCACCAGGGAGGTCTTCGACGACCTCGGGATCGGCGACGCGGTGCGCGAGCTGGGCGGCCCGGCCCCGGTGGGGCTGGTCTGGCAGGACGGGGAGCGGCTGCAGGAGCACGACCTGTTCCGCCGCGCGGCCCCGACGCCGGCCGAGCCGTACGGCGAGCCGTGGATGATGCCGCAGTGGCGGACCCAGGAGATCCTGCTGGCCCGGCTGCGCGAGCTGGGCGGCGATGTCGCCTTCTCCACCGCGCTGACCGGACTCGTCCAGGACACGGACGGTGTGACGGCCCATCTGGACGGCGGACCGGTCCGGGCCTCCTTCCTCGTCGCGGCGGACGGCGGCCGCAGCACGGTCCGGCGTGCGCTGGGGATCGCCATGACGGGCGAGTCCGTGGACCCGGCGCCGATGCTGGTCGCCGATGTGCGGGTGGCCGAGGACGTCCTGGACCGGCTCAACTGGCATCTGATGGGCGGCGAGGAGGGCTTCCTCACCCTCTGTCCGCTGCCCGGCACGGCGGACTTCCAGCTGGTCGCCCAGTTCAAGGAGGGGGAGCCCGACACGTCCCCCGACGGGGTGCGCGCGCTGGTCGCCGCCCGCACCCATCTGGCGGAGCGGGACGTCACCGAGGTCCTCTGGTCCTCCGACTTCCGGCCGCGCGCCGCCCTGGCCGACCGGTTCCGCGACGGCCGGGTCTTCCTGGCGGGCGACGCGGCGCACGTGCACTCCCCCGCGGGCGGCCAGGGCCTGAACACCAGCGTCCAGGACGCGTACAACCTGGGCTGGAAGCTCGGCCAGGTGCTGCGGCACGGTGCGCCCGCCGCCCTGCTCGACAGCTACGAGGCGGAACGCCGCCCCGTGGCGGCCGACATGCTCGGTCTGTCGACCCGCATCCATCAGGGCCGGCAGGAGCGCGGCGCGGCGGCCCAGCAGTTGGGCCTCGGCTACCGCGAGGGCCCGCTGTCGGCGGGCCGGGCCGGCACCCTGCACTCCGGCGACCGCGCCCCGGACGGACCGACGACCGGAGGCCGACGCCTCTTCGACGTCCTCCGCGGACCGCACTTCACGCTGCTGGCGGTCGGCACGGACGCCGAACCGCCGACCTTCGACGACGACCAGGTCCGCGTGCACCGCACGGCTGCCCACGAGGCGTACGGGAAGGGGCTGTTCCTCATCCGCCCCGACGGCTACGTCGGCTGGGCGGGCGAGGACACCTCGGGCCTGGCCGCGTACCTGGCCCCGCTCGGCGTCACGGCCGTCACACGCTGCTGAACGAGAGCTTCGCCGCGAACCCCAGGAAGAGCAGCCCGGCCGCCGATGTGGCCCCCGCCGACAGCCGCTTGCGGCGGCGGAACGCGGCGGACAGACGGGTGCCGCCGAATATCAGCGTCGACAGGTAGAGGAAGCTGGCGATCTGCAGCAGGGTGCCCAGCACCAGGAAGGACAGCGCCGGATAGGCGTACCCGGGGTCGACGAACTGCACGAAGAAGGAGATCAGGAACAGGATCGCCTTCGGGTTGAAGAGGCTGACCACCAGCGCCCGCCGGTACGGCCGTTCCATCGCCGCCTTCGTCCCGCCGCGGTCCGCGGTGTCGTCGGTCAGCTCGGAGATCTTCCGGTGCCGCGTGCGCCACATCACGGTCGCGGTCCGCAGCATGCCGACCGCCATCCAGGTGAGATAGCCCGCACCCGCGTACTTGACGACGGCGAAGAGCACCGGCGTGGTCTGCAACAGGGAGGCGGCACCGAGCGCGGACAGCGTCATCAGCACGGTGTCACCGGTCCACACACCGGCCGCCGCCACGTACCCGGTCCGCACACCGCGGCGGGCCGCGACGGAGAGCACGTACAGCGAATTCGGACCCGGCAGCAGGACGATCAGGACGAGGCCGGCGAGATAGGTCGGAAGATTGGTGACACCCAGCACGAGAGGGAGTGTCGCACATGGGTGCGACACTCCGGACGGGGTGTCTCGACAGGCGGTCCGACGGCAGCCGTCACCGCCTCAGACCTCGGCCGTCACCCCTTCTGACCTCGACCGTCGGCACCTCGGCCGCCCTCGACCTCCGCCGCCCTCGGCGGAGGTCGAGGAGGTGGTCCACGGAGGGCTCCGGTCGGACACCCCGGTCCCGCTCGTCGACCGAGTGGATCCCTCAGAACGTGTCCGACGGCACATAGGCCCCCCACACCTCCCGCAGCGCGTCGCACACCTCACCCACGGTCGCCCGCGCCTTGAGCGCGTCCTTCATCGGATACAGGACGTTCTCCGTCCCCCCGGCCGCCTTCTTCAGCCGGCCCAGCGCCTCGTCGACCGCGCCCCGGTCGCGCTCGGCCCGCAGCTTCGCCAGCCGGGCCGCCTGCTGGGCCTCGATCGCGGGGTCGACGCGCAGCGGCTCGTACGGCTCCTCCTCGTCGAGCCGGAAGCGGTTGACGCCGACCACGACGCGTTCGGCGCTGTCGGTCTCCTGGGCGACGCGGTAGGCGCTGCGCTCGATCGCGCTCTTCTGGAAGCCGTGCTCGATCGCGCTGACCGCCCCGCCCATGTCCTCGACCTTGCGCATCAGTTCCAGGGCGGCGGCCTCGACGGCATCGGTCATCGACTCGACGACGTACGAACCCGCGAACGGGTCGACGGTGGCCGTGACGTCCGTCTCGTACGCCAGAACCTGCTGCGTGCGCAGGGCCAGCCGGGCGGACTTGTCGGTCGGCAGGGCGATCGCCTCGTCGAAGGAGTTGGTGTGCAGCGACTGCGTACCACCGAGGACCGCGGCCAGGCCCTGGACGGCGACGCGTACCAGGTTGACCTCGGGCTGCTGTGCGGTGAGCTGGACGCCCGCGGTCTGGGTGTGGAAGCGCAGCATCAGCGACTTGGGGTTCTCCGCACCGAACTCCTCCTTCATCACCCGCGCCCAGATCCGGCGGGCGGCACGGAACTTGGCGACCTCTTCGAGGAGCGTCGTGCGGGCGACGAAGAAGAAGGAGAGGCGCGGGGCGAAGTCGTCGACATCCATGCCCGCGGCCACAGCGGTACGGACGTACTCGATGCCGTCCGCCAGGGTGAACGCGATCTCTTGCGCGGGAGAGGCACCGGCCTCAGCCATGTGGTAGCCGGAGATCGAGATGGTGTTCCACCTCGGGATCTCGGCCCGGCAGTACTTGAAGAGGTCGGCGACCAGCCGGAGCGAGGGCACGGGCGGAAAGATGTACGTGCCGCGTGCGATGTACTCCTTGAGCACGTCGTTCTGGACGGTACCGGTGAGCCTCTCCGCCACAACCCCCTGCTCCTCGCCGACCAACTGGTACATCAGGAGCAGAAGCGCGGCCGGGGCGTTGATCGTCATGGACGTGGAGACCTTGTCCAGCGGGATCCCGCCGAACAGGACCCGCATGTCGTCGATCGAGTCGATCGCCACCCCGACCTTCCCGACCTCGCCGGACGCGATCGCCGCGTCCGAGTCGTAGCCCATCTGGGTGGGCAGGTCGAAGGCAACGGAGAGGCCCGTCGTGCCGTGGGCGATCAGTTGCTTGTAACGGGCGTTGGATTCCGTGGCCGTGCCGAAGCCCGCGTACTGGCGCATCGTCCAGGGCCGGCCGGTGTACATCGTGGGGTAGACGCCGCGCGTGAAGGGGTACGCACCCGGCTCTCCCAGCTTGTCTTCGGGGTGCCACCCGTCCAGTGCGTCCGGCCCGTACACCGGCTCGATCGGCAGTCCCGACTCCGATTCGCGCGTCATCTGCTGCGCCTCCCGCTGAAGCTGACCGGCAAAGCCGCCCATCGGTGACAAAGGGGTCTCGTGACGGACCCCGGCGGCGGCCACCGGGCCACCGGAGGGGCGTGAGCCGGGATCCCGCTCACCGTTCTCCTCCGCGTCCCCGCCACCGCTCTCCCCATCATGCGCGGGCTTTGGCAACCGGGCAGAGCGGGAATCCGTCCCATGGGACACGGGAGAAAAGCCGGAGAAGCAGGGGGTCGCGATGACAGACAGCATCACCGGACACACGACACGGCGCGGGACACGAGCCGCGAAAGCGCGCGCGGCACGGGCCACGGCACGCCGCGGGACGCGGGGCTGGGCGGGGACCACGGCCACGGCGACGCTCGCCGTTCTCGCCATGACCGCGGCAACCGCGGCAACCGCGGGATGCAGGGTGCAGACGGCGGAAGGCGCGTCCGCCACCCCGTCGTCTCCGCCCCGGGCCACGGCGACCGACGACGCCAAGCCTCCGGCGTCGCAGCCGCCCTCACCCGACGCGTCGCCCTCGCCCGACCCGTCGCCCTCGTCCTCGCCCCCGAAGACCACCACGTCACCCACGCCGACGCAGGACCCGCAGGGCACGACCCTGATGGCGACCGGTTCGGAGGGCAAGCAGGTACGCGAGCTACAGGCCCGGCTGCGGCAGATCGGCCACTTCGACCGCTCCCCCACCGGCTACTACGGCACCGTCACGGTCGCGGCCGTCCAGTCCTTCCAGGGCAAGCGCGGCCTGTCCCGTACGGGCAGGACGGACACCCTCACCTGGCAGAAACTGCTCGGCATGACGCACGAGCCGACAGCCGCGGAGCTGAATCCGCCGACCACCCGGCCCGTCGCCAAACCGGACAAGCGCTGCATGACGGGCCGGGTGCTCTGCATCAGCAAGAACAGCCGGACGCTGTCGTGGATGATCGACGGCCGCGTCCTGTCGTCGATGGACGTCCGCTTCGGCTCCCAGTACACGCCGACCCGTGAGGGCACCTTCTCCGTGTACTGGAAGTCACGGCACCACGTGTCGACGATCTACCACACGGCCATGCCGTACGCGATGTTCTTCAGCGGCGGCCAAGCGGTGCACTACTCGGCGGACTTCGCGGCCCGGGGCTACAGCGGCGCCTCGCACGGCTGCGTCAACGTCCGCGACGAAGGAAAGATCGCTTCCCTCTTCGCCCAGGTGAAGACCGGCGACAAGGTCGTCGTCTACGGATAGGACGGTCCGCCAGGAAGGGAGAGAAGAGAAGGACAGACGGACCGGAGAAAAGAAGGGGGCGCGGACGGGACCGGGGGAACGTGTCCCGCCCGCGCCGATGCGCTGAGCCGCAGGTACGGGGGGAACCCCGGCTCTGTGCGCTGCCGATGACCAGTCGGCTCATTCTGTACTGCGTCACGGTGCCGAAAAACGTCACACCCTGGGGTGCGGGGCTCGGAAAGAACCGGCGCGCACGCCTCTCAGCCGGGTGATCCGGCGCCGCCCGTCCCGTCCGCCGTCGGCGAGGCGACCCAGGCCGAGGACGACGGGGAGGCCGACGGCGACGTGGTGAACCAGATCGGCGGGAGCGCGCCGCCCCCGTTCTCCTCGCTGTCGTCGTCGCCCTGCTCGTCGCTGCCGCCGTCGTCGCCATTGCTGTTGCCGTTGCCGTTGCCCGGGCTGTTCTGGCCGTTCGTGTCCTTGGCGATCACGCGGTCGCAGAACCGGTCCAGATTGCGGGCGCCCTTCGCCAGCGTTTCGAGGTACGTTCTGCGCTCGTCGTCCAGCTTGCCGTTGCGATAGTCGCGGCAGGCCTTGAGCGCCTTGGCGTACCAGTTGCCGGAGGTGCCGTCCGTGGCGCCGCTCGACGGGCCGTACTCGGTGCCGTTCGAGGATCCCCGCTCGGTGCTGTCCGGCGTGCGGTCGCCGACGCCCTCGCGGTCCGTCCCCTGCCCTGCTGTGTCACCGGCCCGGCCACCCGTGGGCGAGGAGGCACCGTCGTGCGGCGTGGCGGGCTCCGTCCGCGGGGCGGCGGGCCGCTCCGCGGACGGACTTTCGCCGCTGCCGTCGTCCGAGCCGAGCCCCTCGGGGGTCGCCGCGGCCGAGACGGATGTCGCCGGTACGGGCGCGTGCCCGCCGAACGGCCCCGGGAGCACGCCGGTGCTCGCGGCCACGGCCACCCCGCCGAGCGCGCAGCCCGCGAAGGAGGCGACCAGGCCGAAGCGGACAGGCCGGCTCCGTCTCCGGCTCAGGGAGCGGGTACGGACGGGGCCGGCGGAGGAAGAGGAGGAGGAACGGCTCGGGGCGAACCCGCCGGAGGCGGGCCGGATGTGCACAGGTTCGAGCACGTCGGCGGGCGCGGAGGTGAACGCATCCGCCGGCGCCGGTGTGAACGCATCCGTCGGCGCCGATGCCCGTACATCCGTCGGCGTCTGTTCGCCCGTCGTCCCGGCGTACCCGTTCCTCTGCTGATGCGCCGCCCCAGCCGTGGTGCGGGCGGCGTGCGTGGCGGCACGGAAGGCGGCCACCGCCGCCTCCTCGCCCGGCAGTTCGCCGGTGGCCGGGCGTGCGGCCCGCGCGACGGCGTCCAGCGCCGCCGCGAGTCCCTGCGCCTCCGTACACGGGTGACCGCCGACGGGATCGACCGGTTCACGGCGGAGCAACCTCTCCGCCGCGTCCTTGTCAAGCCATTCGTACTGCTCGTCGGCCATCACATGTCCTTCTGCGTCCACGGACGCGAATGCGTCACACCGGCCGGCGCCGCCAGACCGTTGTGGGAGGGGCGTTGGGCGGGCACGGCACGCAGTTCCGCCGTCCGGCCCGGCGCCCGGGTGCGAGAGCCTGACGGTTCCGCAGGATCGCCCGCGGGAACAACGTCCGCGGCGGTGTCGGCGCCGCCTTCGGCACGGCTGTCGCCACCCTCTCCGTCCCGGTCGCCGGCACCCTCGCCGTCCCGGTCGCCGGGGCGGCCGTCGGCACCGTCAGCACCGTCCGCGCCGTCCGCGCGCAGCAGCTCGGCCAGTCGCTTCAGTCCCCGGTGAGCCGCGGTGCGTACCGCACCCGGCCGCTTGCCCAGCGTCTGCGCCGCGCTCTTCGCGTCCAGGCCGACGACCACCCGCAGCACCACGGCCTCGGCCTGGTCCTGCGGCAACTGGGCGATGAGCGACATCGTGCGGCCGGTGGCCAGAGCCTCCATCGCCTCGCCTGCGGTGTCGGATTCGGCCGGCCTCTCCGTCAGCTCCGACTCGTCGCCGCCGATCGCGGGGCGCCTGCCGCGCATCCGCAGATGGTCCAGGGCGCGGTTACGGGCTATCCGCGCCGCCCAGCCGCGGAAGCGGTCGGCGTCCCCGCTGAACCGGTCGAGGTCGCGCGCTATCTGCAGCCAGGACTCGGACGCCACGTCCTCGGCATCCGGATCGCCCACCAATGTCCGTATGTAGCCCAGCAGCCTCGGCTGCACCGCGCGGTACACAGTACGGAAGGCGTCTTCGTCCCCGTCCTGCGCCGCGAGCACCGCGGCAGTGAGCTCCGCGTCGTCCCCCAGCACTCCCTCAACCTGTCCTGCAGTCGTGAATCGCAGCTGGTCATCACTGCCACGCCTCCCTGCGCGACTCCGCACGCTACGTCCTTGGCGGGGGTCGCGTCCATGACTTGTACAAGCTGCAACATTCACCCGACACGGGGCGGTGTGACAGAAATCGAAGCGACGGCGCTGAGAAGAGTACGGGGTCGTCCTACGGCCCCGCGGAAGACGACCGGGGCCTCTCCTGTGGGGGGTGGCGGCCCCGGTCGTCCTCATGCCCTGCAACGCTCTGACCAGGCACTTTCCTGGGCCCACAAGCCTTGCGTGACCAACCGCGTGACCAACGCGTTCGCGCATTCACCCGAGCTTGCCCAGGCCGATGCGCTGCGCGGTCCCCGAGGCGAGCTCCCGGGCCCCCTCCACTCGGCGCTTGCCGTACTGAGCCATCGTGTAGCCCGGTGAGTGGTGTCTCACGTTGGCCGAGACCTCGACGGGGTTCTCCCCCGCGTCCAGGTCGTTGGTGACCTTGCTGTGCCGCCAGTCATGGATGCGGAACCTCTCGGGGAGGTCCAGCCGTGCACCATCCGTCGTGAGTTCTCATGTCCAGTCGCCGACGAGGGCGAGGTGATCACAACATGTCCTTGGGGGTCGAGCTCGGTACCGGGCGGGACGCCTTCCCCCTTCGGTCCGGGCCCGCCGTGATGGATGTCCATCACGGCCCCGCCATCCGTACCGCAGGATGGAAGTCGCCTTCTCGGTGGTCAGAGGTGGTCGGTCAGATCGGGGCCCAGGCCGTTGTCGTCCGCATCCGGGGTGGAGATGCCGAAGCCGACGGCATGGCCGAAGTACGTCGGCTCACCCGGTTCGGGCTCCACGCCGAGAACGGAGGTGATCTCACGCAGCGCGTCCGCAAGCCGCGGCGCGTTTCGGTTGTAGACCTCGGGGTGTGGACGACCGGAGAAATCGAACCAGCTCCAGATGTCGTGGTAGACAGCCAGTTCGGCCCAGGCGCCGATGGAGTCGGGGGCTACCGACACTTCGACCAGCCGTGATTCCTTACGGAACACGCCCTGAGCATCAGCCCATGCACCTGTGCCCACGACGCGCAGATGGCTGGCACGAGCGCCCTCGAACGCGACGGGCCTGCTCCCCAACACCCTCCCGGGCAAATTCGGATCGCCGAGCGGCTCAGTCAGCAGCAATCTGCTACCGACTCCGATTCCGCCCGATCCGGGCGTATACCAGTTGTATTCGAGCCTGGTGGGAGTGAGCAGATCGAATCTCCTCAATACTTCGACCATTTTCTCTGCGATCTTCAACGCTGACTCAAGTCCAGGCGTGAAAATATCTTCGAGATCCCAGGACCATGAACCACAACTGCGCGGTGCGCACATCAAGGTCGACATGACATTCCTTACGGATAAATAGGGCCGTCGGGTGGGATGGTGATCGCGGCATCCTCGAATCGGAGTAAATACGTTCCACCGGTTTTTTCGGCTGCGCGGGCCACCGCCTCGAATACTGCAGGAGTGAGGCCGGACAGTGGCTGATGCACGTCAAGGATAGCCACGGAGTGAGTCATCTGATATCCAACCAGCTGATCCGCCGCACCTAGGGCTGATTTCTTGATCCGGTTGATGCTGTTGACGTCCTTGAGCTGGTAGCCGTAATCCATCGACCCGTCGGCATGTCGCGTGTAAACGTCGATGTCCCATGGATCCGTGGGCTCTCCGAATTCGAACCCTATGCGAGTGAATCCGCGGTTCTGGAGTTCGGTGGCGTGAGTCAGAGCCATGTATGCGGCAGGGACCATGCTGCCTTCCGGGTTACTTCTGGAGGGCCCCTTCTTACACATGTCCAAAATCTTTCTGTACTCTTCCGAGTTGCGTAGATGGCCCCGGTTGATGAGTTCAGCTACTCCTGCTCCGTAAGGGTCCTTGCGCAGTGAACGGATCACTCTCTGTTGGTCCTCGGCGCTCATCTTCATCCGATCGAGCTCGCCGAGCACCCCAGCTTCCTGCTCTCCCCTTATGGGGCCCGAGTGGGCCTGCGCGAAGTCGTCCGCTCTTGTTCCATATCGGGCGGGATCGATGCCTGGTACACCAGTTGAACCAGCGCCAACGGGCGGTACGTCCGAGCCTCCTGACGCACCGTCGACGTCGGTGCCCGGCATGTCCCCGAACTCGCACAGCCCGGGCACGCGGGCCGGTCCGTAGAAGCGGTCCGAAGCCAAGGCCCGGAGCGCCGGCCGCCTCCGCTTCGTCGAGCAGTGCGAGAGCCGACGTCCGGTCGCCGCCGGACGCTGCGGAGTACGCGGCGGTGAGCCTCACGACAGGGACCGCCCTGCACTTCGACCTGCGCCTCCCGTAACCCGCCGTTCGGATCAGCCGGACGCGGCGGACAGGATGACGTCCACGAGCCTGTCCGCCGCGTCCGGCCTGCCGTGCGTCCGCGCCCGCTCCGCCATCGCGCCCCGCCGCACAGGATCGGTCAGGAGCGGCCCCAACGCGTCCAGGAGCGTCGCTTCGGTGACTTCACCGAGAAGCGCCACAGCGGCACCGGCCTCCGCGAGGTGCCGGGCGTTGTGCGCTTGCTCGCCTCCGGCCGAAGACGCCAGCGGGATGAACACCGCCGGCTTCCCCAGCGCGGTGAGCTCGGCCAACGTCCCGGCCCCGCTCCGGGCGACCACGACGTCGGCCAGCGCCAGGACGTCGGGCAGCTCCGGGCCCATGAAGCCGGCGAGGTGGTACCGGCCCGCTGCCTCCGTCCGCAGGGCACCAGCGTGCTGCCTCAGCTCACGCTCGTTGGCGGGCCCGCACTGGTGGATGACGTTCGCCCGCTCCAGCAGCCACGGAAGCGCGTCCCGCACGACTCCGTTGATCTGCTGCGAGCCCTGCGCGCCGCCGGTGACGTACACCGTCGGCAACCGCCTGTCGAAGCTCCGGAGATCCAGGGCCTCCACGGCCTTGTCCGGGTGCCCGGTCAGCACCTCGGGCCGGATCGGGTTGCCGGTGACGACAGCCACGTCCCGGACGGCTTCAGGAAGCAGAGGCAGCGTCGATTCGGACGACACCGCGATCCGGGCCGCCGAGCCCGCGAGCTTCCGGTTGGCCAACCCCAAACGGACCGTCTGCTCGTGCAACACCAACGGGCGTCGGCACAGTCGGGCGCCCAGCCCGGCCGGGACTGCCACGTACCCGCCCGTCGCCAGCACCACGTCCGGCCGGAACTCCGAGATGATCTTCCGCGCTTGCGCGACACCGAGCGGCACGCGCGCCATGTCCCTCGCGTTCGCCGGGCTCAGCATCTTCAACGGATTGCCGGACCGACGGATCTTGCCCGTGGCCACCGTCGTGAACGCGATGCCTTCAGCGGGCGCGACCCGAGCCTCCAGACCCTCCGCGGTTCCGATCCAGAGCACGTCGAGCGTCCTGCCGTCCGACGCCAGCCGACGCTGGAGCGCACGGATCGCGGTCAGCGCGGGGTAGGTATGCCCGCCGGTGCCTCCGCCCGAGACGATGAGGCGGAAGACGTGAGGCAGGGAAGGGTTGGCCACTCGGCGCACCTTACCGGCGGCTCTACCGGGTCAGGATGATCCGGCCCTTTGCCTCGTACTTTCCGGTGGCTGCGCCGAGCAGGTAGTCGGCCACGTCCGCGCGGCTGATCTTCCCGCCGACCCGCCCGGTGCGGGTATCGGCGTCGATCGTCGTGCAGGTGGCGGTGTGCGGGCCGTTGGTGAGCATCACGGGCAGGACGATGGTGCAGTTCAGACCGCTGGCTACAAGCTTGTCGTCCGCCACGCCCTTGTCAGCCATCAGCTTGCCCATGAGCAGTTTGGACGCGGTCGCCTGGACGACGGACTGCTGCTGGGACGAGTTGCCTGCGCCGAGCGCGGACAGCCACACCAAGCGCTCGGCCTTGCTCTTGGCCATGGCAGGCAGGAGGGCGGCGGTGGTTCGGGTGGCCAGTGTGGACGTGAAGTCCTTTCCCGGACCGAGTGCGGAGATGACCACGTCGCTGCCGGCCACCGCACCCTCGATGTCACGGGCAACGGTGGCGTCTCCGGTGATCACGGTGACGCGGCTGTCGCCACGCTGAGGCAGGCGGGACGGGTCACGCACGAGGGCCGTGACGCTGTGGCCGCCTTTCAGGGCCTGGATGAGGACCTGCTGTCCGGTGGGGCCGGTCGCGCCGAGAAGGGTGATCTGCATGGACTCTTTCTCTCTTCGGAGTGCTCATAAGCAAGCCAGCCATAAGGTGAGCGCTGCCTCATCTTCTATAGTGAGCGCGCGTTCATCTTTCCGCAACCGGGCTGGTTCATGACGGCTACAGTCGAGTCAACGGAGCGAAGAGGTGGAGCCATGACCCAGGAGCGGACTTTGCGGGCGGATGCGGTACGCAACCGTGCCAAGATCCTGGAGAGTGCCCGTGAGCTGATCACCCGGCACGGTGCCGACGTGTCCACCGACGCGATCGCGCGGGCTGCCGGCGTCGCCGCCGGGACTCTGTACCGCCACTTCCCCAGCAAGTCCGACCTCATCAGCGCTGCGCTGCAGGGAAGTCTGGAACGTCTGGCCGACATCACCGAGGCCGCGTGGGTACGGGTGGAGCGGGGGCAGTCCTCAGCGATGGAGGAGTTCCGCGCGCTCGCTGCCACGTACGTCCACACGTCGGCCCAGGATCACGCCTTCCGCCTCACGGCAGACCGTCTGGCCGAGGACCACCGGTTCAGCGAGGAGCAGATGCAACGCGCCACCGACGCCGGCCGGCGCCTGGTCGAGCGGGCCCAGGACGACGGAGACATGCACCCGGACGTCACCATCGACGACATCTATCTGCTGCTGCACTCCGCCCCTGTCGATGCGACTCTCGCGACCCGCACCCGCTGGCTCGCCCTCATGCTCGCGGGCTTCGACGCGGAGCGGCGGGAGTGGCCGGACGTGAGCGGGCATCCAGGTACATGAAGGCCGGGCGTCCGTCCGGCATGCGGCCGGACTGCACGGTGGCCGTGCCTCGCATCAGCGTCTGTGACAACAGCTTCCGGGCCCGGTGACACCACCCCCGGGTCATGTCGTCGACAGGGGCAGCGGTCATGCCGGGCCCGGAGGCCGGCGGCCCCGTTGCAGGACCGCGAAGAACATGAACGTGACAGTTCCTCTGCGGCCCGGTATGGGTGGTCGGTCGGCGCGGAGGCGTTTCGTTGACTATGTCCAGTCCGGCAGCGCGGCCTCGCTGTAGCGGGAGCCGGCCGCTCCGTGCGGCAGGATTTCCTCGATGCGCCTGAGGTCCTGGGGGGTGAGGGCGACCTGCGCGGCGGCCACGTTCTCCTCCAGACGCCGCGGGCTGCGGGTGCCCGGGATGGGCACGATGTCGTCCCCCTGCGCGAGCAGCCAGGCCAGGGCCAGTTGGGTGACCGTGCCGCCCTTGCTCGCTGCCAGGGTGGTCAGTTCGCGGACTGCGGCGAGGTTCTTCTCGTAGTTGCCGGGCTGCCAGCGGTCGTCCGCGCTGCGCATGTCGTCGGAGGGGTATGCGGCGGCCGGCTTGACGGCGTCGGTGAGGAAGCCGCGGCCGAGGGGCGAGTAGGGCACGAAGCCGATGCCGAGTTCCCGGACCACCGGCAGGACCGCGGCCTCCACGGCGCGCTCGAACACCGAGTACTCGGTCTGCAGCACCGATACCGGATGCACCGCGTGGGCCCGCCGGATGGTTTCGGGGCCGGCTTCGCTCAGTCCGAAGTAGCGCACCTTGCCTTCGGTGATCAGCTCTCCGACCGTGCCGGCCACATCCTCGATAGGGACTCCCGGGTCCACGCGGTGCTGGTAGAGCACGTCGATGTGGTCGGTGCCGAGGTGACGGAGACTGTCCTCGGTGACCTCGCGGATGTGCTCGGGACGGCTGTCGAAGGCCCTTCCGATCCTGGCCGGGTCGCTGAGGTCGAAGCCGAACTTGGTGGCGATCACGATGTCGTCCCGGAAGCCCTTCACGGCGCGGCCGAGGAGTTGCTCGTTGCTGCCGGTACCCATGCCGTACAGCTCAGCGGTGTCGAAGAGGGTGACGCCGAGTTCGTAGGCGCGGTGGATCGTGGCGGTGCTGCTCCGCTCGTCCGGGGCCCCGTAGGCGATGGTCATGCCCATGGTGCCCAGGCCGAGCGCCCCGGCCTGCAGCCCCTGGCCGCCCAGAATCCGGCGGGGGAGGTTCGTCGTGTGCTGTGTCATGCGCTCAACGCTAGGGATTCGGCACCCCGGGAGCATGGGGCACCGGTCACGTAAGATTGCCTGATCGTCTCAGCAGAGGAGTGCGCCGTGCTGGAGCGGTTTGCGGCGGCCATCGACAGGCACCGTGCGGGACCGGGCCCGGACAGCAGGATTCCGCGGTTGTCCCTTGCCGCGGCGGACGAGCCCATCGAGCCCACCGGGCTGCTGTACGAGCCGATGATCTGTTTCGTCGCCGACGGGGCGAAGCGCACCACCTCGGGAGATCTGAGCCAGGTCGTACGCGCCGGCAATATGCTCCTCACCACTGTCGACCTGCCGGTAGCCGTCGACCTGGAGAAGGTGCCCTACCGGTCTGCCGTCATGCAGCTCGACGGCCGGGTGCTCGCCGATCTGCTCATCGAGCTGGACGAGACCGGCCCGGCGGCCACCTCAGCGGCACCAGGACAGGTCAGTGCACCCATGACACCGGAGCTCGTCGACGCGGTCACCCGCTGGGTCGAACTCCTCGACACCCCTGAGGACATCCGCCCTCTCGCTCCACGCATCGAGAGCGAGGTCCTCTACCGGCTGCTGCGCAGTTCGCTCGGCCCCATCCTGCGCCAGTGGTCCCTGGCCGACTCGGCCACGAGCCGGGTGCGTGAGGTGGCCCGATGGATCTGCGACCGGTACGCAGAGCCGCTCAGCATCGACGCGATCGCCGCCGTCGCGCATATGAGCCCGGCCGGCCTGCACCGGCACTTCAAAGCAGCGACGGGCATGAGCCCGCTCAAGTACCAGAAGCGTCTGCGGTTGCAGGTGGCCCGGCAGCGCCTGGTCGCGGGCGATGCCACCGCCTCGCAGATCGCGCAGGCGGTCGGATATCTGAGCGCCACCCAGTTCAACCGCGAGTACCGCAGCGCCTACGGCCTCCCGCCCGGACAGGACGCAGCCCGGCTCCGCGCCCGACTCACCGACACCGGCACCGTCGCACCCCAGGGGCAATAGATCCGCCGACGGCCTCGACGAGACCGAACGTCCCGGCAGCCGCCGTCTCCCGCGACTGCCCTCCGCGTCCCGCTCAGCCCGCCGCGTCGATCCGCGCCGCCAGCGCACGGAACTGATCCCAGCTCAGCGCCGGTCTGCCCGGGTTCCACAGCTTCTGGGCCGTGGCCCGCAACGGCATCCGGATGCCCTGGGCCACCTGCTGCGGAGTCTGTGCGTTCGGCAGGTCGCCCCATACGGCGAAGCGGCCCCCCAGGATCTGTCCGGAGTAGCGCGACGGAACCGGCTGGGTGCCGCGCAGGACGAGCGGGGTCCACTGCTCGTAGATGCGTTGGCCCGTCGGGTAGACGAAGTTGTTGGGCTGGCCGAGCACGTAATAGAGGAACGCGTCGTTGAGGTTCACCACGGGCCGCCCCTCGCTCAGGTACTCCTCCGGCGGCCGGGCCCCGATCTCCTTGCCCGTCCAGTACTCGACCTCGATGCCCTTGTCGGCGTGGACGACTCCGTCACGGAAGAAGCCGTCGTTCCATGCCTTGGGCTGCTTGCCGCGCGGGCGCACCACCGCGGCGCGGTCGTTGAGCCAGCCGGTGGCGAGGTCCTTGACGCCGGCCTTCGCTCCGAACTTCTTCTCCGCGGCGCGTTGCAGCTGCGGGTACGAGGCGGCCGGATCCCGGGCCGTCAGGGCGAGGTACTCGTCGGCGCCGAGATGCCAGTACCGGCCGCGGAACAGCCCGGTGAACTCGACGAGCAGTTCGTCGATGAGCTTCGCCGACCCCGGGTCGGAGATGTCGAGCGATCCGGACGAGCGGACACCCGACACATTGCGCAGCTGGAGGTCGGGGTGGGCGCGCAGGACCGCGCCCAGATGGCCCGGGGAGTCGAGCTCGGGGACGACCTCGATGTGCAGCCGGGTCGCGAGGTCGACGATCTGCCGCACCTGTGCCTTGGTGAGGTGCTGCGGCGACACCACTTCGGGGTGGGTGTCGGACTGGATACGGAACGCCTGGTCGTCGGAGAAGTGCAGGCCGAGCTGGTTGAGCTTGAGGTCGGCCATCTCGCGCAGCCGGTCCTCGATCCAGGCGACGGTGTAGAACTTGCGCGCGATGTCGAGGTTGAGGCCGCGCTGCGGCCGGTCGGGGCGGTCGCGCACCTCACCCTCGGGCATGTGGCCGTCGGCGCGCACCGACTGTTTCAGGGTGCGGGTTCCGTAGAAGACACCGGCCTGGTCGGGGCCGCTGATCGTGACCCGTCCGTCGCGCGTGGCGAGGGTGTACGACTCGGGGGTGCCCTTGCCCGGGGTGAGGACCAGTTCCACGTCGCCCGCGCGGGCGGGGACGGCACCCCGGTAGCGGACCTTCAGTTCCCCGGCGAGCAGCTGCCCTTCGTCCGCGAGCGCCCCGCTGCCCGGGGCGATGACGACTCCGGCGTCGGCGCCGGGTCGCCAGCCGGGTCCGCGGGCGGCGACGTGCTCACGGACGGCGGGAATGGTGCGGGGCGGAGCGGAGAGCGGGTAGCTCCGGGTCGGCGAGGGGGTGACGGAGGCTCGCAACGGGGTGCGGGATCCCGCCTCTCCCGCCGGTCCGCTGTCGGAGCTCTCCGGCCAGACGACGACGGCGATCGTCGCGGCGGCCGCCGCGGTGAGGACCGCACAGGTCACGAGAGCGCCACGTGAGGGCGACATCGGTCAGAAACCTCCGGAAGGGGAAATGAGGCGGAAGTGAGGGGATAGCCGGTCATTCTCCTTGGAAAACGGTCGATCAGACGGAATACGCCCCATCAGGTGTTCCGAAACTCTCCCGTCCGGGTGAAGTTCGCGCATCCGTCGGACGACAGTTGCCCGGCCTCGATAGTTTTGAGGCACATTCGTCTCTCCCTTCACCCTCTTCACCCTGCATCCACCTGGTCTCATCAGTCCCGCCCGGTTCCAGGTGCACCGATGCCGCCAGTCGAGTTGCTTCGAGGAGCCCACGCTGTCCAGGTCCAGCGAGTCCCACGCCGGCCTTCCCGACCGACCGCGGCGACCGGACGTCCCGACGGCCGTCCCCGTCCAGAGTTCCGGCCCGGCTCCGACCCGCACCGCCGCCCTCGACCGCTTCAACACCGCACCGTCCGCCGAGGCCGAGGCCGCCCTGCTGGACTGCTGCGGCAGCCGCCGCTGGGCGGTGCGGGTGGCCGCCCATCGCCCGTACCCCGACCTGGACGCGCTGTTGGCCGCCGCCGATGAAGCGGGCTACGACCTGCCCCCGGCGGATCTCGCCGAGGCGCTGGCCGCGGAGGTCTCCCCGGGGCTGCACCACGCCGCGCCGCACTCCGCGCATCTCGCGCTGCGGGCCGCGCACGCGGCGTACGAATGCCGCTTCGGCCATGTCTTCGTGATCTGCCTGGACGGGTACGAGCCCGCCGAACAGCCGGACCAGGTGCTCGCGGGGATCCGGGCCAGGCTGGGCCACGACCCCGACCAGGAGCGGGTGGTCACGGCGGACGAGATGCGACGACTCGCCCGGGGCCGCCTCATCGCGCTGGTCTCGGGTTCATAACAGAACGGGGCCGGTCAGCGCGGGTGACCGGCCCCTTACTAGCCCGTCCGTGGCTGTTTGATTGCCACTTTGATCACACCAGAGGCCCCCGGGCGAGCGAACCGACAAAGCGTCGCTACGATGGCCAGGGCCGGTGGACCGTACCCGGCCGGGTCAGACCGACAGTCAAGCCGGCCGGCCCCAATCCCCGCTCCCGGAGGGTTCTTCCGTGCCGGCTGGAACGCTGTACCGCGGCCGGGAAGGCATGTGGTCCTGGGTGGCTCATCGAGTCACCGGTGTCCTCATTTTCTTCTTCCTGTTCGTACACGTCCTGGACACCGCGCTCGTCCGCGTCTCCCCCGAGGCGTACGACGATGTCGTAGCCACGTACAAGACGCCGATCGTCGCGCTCCTCGAATACGGCCTGGTGGCCGCCATCCTCTTCCACGCGCTGAACGGTCTCCGCATCGTCGCCGTGGACTTCTGGGCCAAGGGCCCGCGCTACCAGAAGCAGATGCTCTGGTCCGTCGTGGGTATCTGGGTCGTGCTGATGGTCGGGGCCCTGTACCCCGTCCTCGGTCACGCCGTACGCGAAGTCTTCGGGAGCTGAGGCCAATGTCCACCGAGTCCTCCGCCGCGATCGGCTCCGTCGAGGGCGTCAGCCTCTACGACGCGGACCACCCGGCCCCGGTCATCGAGCCGCCGCGCAAGCGGACCGAGAAGACCCCCAAGGGTTCGCGCACCAACTTCGAGATGTACGCCTGGCTCTTCATGCGCCTGTCGGGCATCGTCCTGGTCGTCCTCGTCATCGGCCACCTGCTGATTCAGCTGGTGCTGGACGGCGGCGTCTCCAAGATCGGCTTCGCCTTCGTCGCGGGCCGCTGGGCCTCGCCGTTCTGGCAGCTCTGGGACCTGGGAATGCTGTGGCTGGCCATGCTGCACGGCGCCAACGGTCTCCGTACGGTCATCAACGACTACGCCGAGCGGGACAACACCCGCTTCTGGCTGAAGATGCTGCTGTACACCGCCACGGTCTTCACCGTCCTGCTGGGCACGCTGGTGATCTTCACCTTCGACCCGAACATCCGCTAGGCGCCGGGCCAGAGGGACCAGAGGAAATCATGCAGATCCACAAGTACGACACCGTCATCGTCGGCGCCGGCGGCGCCGGAATGCGTGCGGCCATCGAGTCCACGAAGCGCAGCCGTACCGCCGTGCTCACGAAGCTCTACCCGACCCGCTCCCACACGGGCGCCGCGCAGGGTGGCATGGCCGCCGCGCTCGCCAACGTGGAGGAGGACAACTGGGAGTGGCACACCTTCGACACGATCAAGGGCGGCGACTACCTGGTCGACCAGGACGCCGCCGAGATCCTGGCGAAGGAGGCCATCGACTCCGTCCTCGACCTGGAGAAGATGGGCCTGCCGTTCAACCGCACGCCCGAGGGCCGCATCGACCAGCGGCGCTTCGGCGGCCACAGCCGCAACCACGGCGAGGCCCCGGTCCGCCGGTCCTGCTACGCCTCGGACCGCACCGGCCACATGATCCTCCAGACGCTGTACCAGAACTGCGTCAAGGAGGGCGTGGAGTTCTTCAACGAGTTCTACGTCCTGGACCTCCTGCTCCAGGACGTGGACGGGGTCAAGAAGTCCGCGGGCGTCGTCGCGTACGAGCTGGCGACCGGCGAGATCCACGTCTTCCAGGCGAAGGCGATCATCTTCGCCTCCGGCGGCACCGGCAAGTTCTTCAAGGTGACGTCGAACGCGCACACCCTGACCGGTGACGGCCAGGCCGCCGCCTGGCGCCGGGGCCTGCCGCTGGAGGACATGGAGTTCTTCCAGTTCCACCCGACGGGCATCTGGCGCATGGGCATCCTGCTGACGGAGGGCGCCCGTGGTGAGGGCGGCATCCTCCGCAACAAGGACGGCGAGCGCTTCATGGAGAAGTACGCGCCCGTCATGAAGGACCTCGCGTCCCGTGACGTCGTGTCCCGCTCCATCTACACGGAGATCCGTGAGGGCCGCGGCTGCGGCCCCGAGGGCGACCACGTCTACCTCGACCTCACGCACCTGCCGCCGGAGCAGCTGGACGCCAAGCTCCCCGACATCACCGAGTTCGCGCGCACGTACCTCGGCATCGAGCCCTACACGGACCCGATCCCGATCCAGCCGACCGCGCACTACGCCATGGGCGGCATCCCGACCAACGTCGAGGGCGAGGTACTGGCCGACAACACCACCGTCGTCCCGGGCCTGTACGCCGCCGGCGAGGTCGCGTGCGTCTCCGTGCACGGCGCCAACCGGCTGGGCACCAACTCGCTGCTCGACATCAACGTCTTCGGACGCCGTTCGGGCATCGGCGCCGCCGAGTACGCGGCGAAGCACGACTTCGTCGCGCTTCCCGAGAACCCGGCGCAGATGGTCGAGGAGCAGATCGAGCGGCTGCGCAACTCGACGGGCTCCGAGCGCGTCGCGGCGATCCGCCTGGAGCTCCAGGAGTGCATGGACGCCAACGTGATGGTGTTCCGCACCGAGCAGACCATCAAGACGGCCGTCGACAAGATCGCCGAGCTGCGCAAGCGCTACCTCAGCGTGTCCGTCCAGGACAAGGGAAAGCGGTTCAACACGGACCTCCTGGAGGCCATCGAGCTGGGCAACCTGCTCGACCTGGCCGAGGTCATGGCGACCTCCGCGCTGGCCCGCAAGGAGTCCCGCGGCGGTCACTACCGCGAGGACTACCCGAACCGCGACGACGTCAACTTCATGCGCCACACCATGGCGTACCGCGAGGTCTCGGCCGACGGCACCGAGTCGATCCGGCTCGACTACAAGCCGGTCGTCCAGACCCGCTACCAGCCGATGGAGCGTAAGTACTGATGGCAACCCCGACTCTGGACAAGGTGGAGGCGGAGTCCGCCGCCTCCCCGTACATCACGGTCAACCTCCGGATCCGCCGCTTCAACCCCGAGGTCTCCGACGAGGCCCAGTGGCAGGACTTCCAGATCGAGATCGACCCGAAGGAGCGTGTGCTCGACGCCCTTCACAAGATCAAGTGGGAGATCGACGGCACGCTGACGTTCCGCCGCTCCTGCGCCCACGGCATCTGCGGCTCCGACGCGATGCGGATCAACGGCAAGAACAGGCTCGCCTGCAAGACGCTGATCAAGGACATCAACCCGGAGAAGCCGATCACGGTCGAGGCGATCAAGGGCCTCACGGTCCTCAAGGACCTCGTGGTCGACATGGACCCGTTCTTCCAGGCGTACCGCGATGTCATGCCCTTCCTCATCACCAAGGGGAACGAGCCGACGCGTGAGCGTCTGCAGTCCGCCGAGGACCGCGCGCGGTTCGACGACACCACGAAGTGCATTCTCTGCGCCGCGTGCACGTCCTCGTGCCCGGTGTTCTGGAACGACGGCCAGTACTTCGGCCCGGCGGCGATCGTCAACGCGCACCGCTTCATCTTCGACTCGCGCGACGAGGGCGGCGAGCAGCGCCTGGAGATCCTCAACGACCGTGACGGTGTGTGGCGTTGCCGCACCACCTTCAACTGCACGGACGCCTGCCCGCGTGGCATCGAGGTCACCAAGGCGATCCAGGAGGTCAAGCGGGCGCTGATCACGCGCCGCTTCTGACCGCCCCAGGCACACCCGTCGCATCCGAGGTCCCGTTTTCCGCACGAACACTGCGGGAAGCGGGGCCTCTTGCTGCGCCGTCCGGGTCTTGACGGTACGGTCATGCGGAACCGGACACCGGTTCGCCGTCTCCGGCGCAGCAAGGCGCGGAGCGCGAAAGCTTGATCGAAAGCGGGGAACGTTGAGCGATCCGAATCCGTACGCGGACGACTCATACAAGTGGGGGACTCCCCAGCAGCCGGGCAATCCGCCCACCGTCCCGGACGGCCAGGGCACTCCGGCCTACGGCTACCCGCAGCAACTGCCGGAGGCAGCGGCCCAGCAGGCCCCGGGATACGGCTACCCTCCGGAGCAGGCGGGCCAGCCGACCATGCCCGGATACGGCTATCCGCAGCAGCCCGGCCTGCCGCCCGGCACCGCGGGTTCTGCCCCGATGCTGACGCTCGGCGACATCACCGTCATGAGCGACCAGATCGTGACTCCGGCCGGCACCATGCCCCTCAAGGGCGCGGTGTGGACGGCCACGGACCTGTCACGCACCGAGGAGAAGATCCCGACCGTCGCGATCGTGCTCGCGATCGTCTTCGCGCTGCTCTGCCTGATCGGTCTGCTCTTCCTCCTGATGAAGGAGAAGAAGACGACCGGCTTCATCCAGGTCTCGGTGACCAGCGGTGGCAGGCACCACTCGACGATGATCCCGGCCACCGGTCCGGAGACGTTCCAGATGGTGATGGCACAGCTCAACACGGCCCGTTCGATGAGCATCTGACGGACCACCCACGATGGCCGGTCTCCGGCACACCGTCGCCGTCGTCGCGCTGGACCGTGACCGGCTGCACGCGTACGCCGGGACGATGGCCGTGCGGCTGCGCAGCCCGGAGCGGCCGGGGGCGCCCGGCGACGGCGCGGCCGGCCGATCACCTCGTCGCGGATCCCGATGACTCCGGGCCGGCGCCCGGTGCCCCGGCCGAGTCCCGGGGCCCGGCCGAAGGGATCGGCTGAGGCGGTCCGTGCCCCGGACGCGGGCGGCCGGGTGCCGGAAGCGGGCGAGTGCCGGACGCGGGCGGCCGGGTGCCGGAAGCGGGCGAGTGCCGGGGGCTCAGACCCACCCGGCGCCGCCCCGGTCCTCGGCGACCACCATGATGCGCCGCAACATGTCGTTGAGCAGCGTGCGTTCGTGCTTGTCGAGGACGCCGAGCAGCCGGTACTCCTCGTGCCCGAGGACGTCCATCGCACCCAGCCAGGTCCCGCGTCCCTCGTCCGTGAGCTCCACATCGACCCGTCGGCGGTCGGTGACGGAGGGCCTGCGGCGGACGAAACCGCGTCGTTCGAGCGCGTCCAGCCGGCCGGTGACGGAGGCGGGAGCGAGATCGAGGTCGGCGGCGAGCTCGGAGGGGGTCGCCTTTCCGCCGCGTCCGGCCAGCTTGTGGAGCGTGTCGAACTCCTGGCGGTCCAGGTCGAAGTCGACCAGGGACTGTTCGCGCACCCGGCGCAGATGGACGGAGAGCTTCTTCATCCGGGTCACCGCGCCCTCGACCTCGGGATCGAGGTCGGGAAGGACGGGCTTCCAGCGCTCCACGTGTCCGTCGGTCCAGTCGCGTCGTCGCTCCATGGGCACAGGGTACGCCCGGCCTCCCGCTTCACTTCGGGCCAGATACTTCGTTGACGAATAATTCGGTACCGAAATAGATTGCGCGCATGCCGCACCCCTTGCGCACGCGCGCCTTCCGCCTGCTCTTCATCGGACGCACCCTCTCCCTCCTCGGCGACGCCGCCATCCCCACCGCCCTCTCCCTGGCCGTCTACCTGGCCACCGGTTCGACCGGCGCACTCGCCCTGGTCCTGGGCTGCGCGATGGTCCCCAAGCTGCTCCTGCTGCCACTGGGCGGCGTCGTGGGCGACCGCTTCAACGCCCGTACCGTCGCGCTCACCACCGATCTCGTGCGGTGCGCGACGCAGCTCTTCGTCGGCGCGGAGCTGCTCGGCGACTCCCCCGCGCTCTGGGAGATCGCCCTCGCCGAGGCGATCGGGGGCGCCGCCGGGGCGTTCGCGATGCCGACCATGTCACCACTGGTCCGCGGCACCGTGACGGAGTCGGGGCTGCTGCGCGCCAACTCACTGATGGCGGTGGTCAGGAGTGCGACCCGGCTGGGCGGCCCGGCCCTCGCCGGGGCCCTGATCCTCACCGCGGGACCGGGCTGGGCGTTCGTGCTGGACGGCGCGACCTTCGCGGTCAGCGCCGCACTGCTGTCCGCCCTGCACGTCCGGCACGTCCCCATCCCCCGTCGCTCGGTGCTCACGGACCTCAAGGAGGGCTGGACCGAGGTCAGGAGCCGCGACTGGTACTGGACGAGCCTGGTCGCCCACGCCGTCTGGAACGGCGCGGCAGCCGTCCTGATGACCGTGGGTCCGGCACTCTTCGTCCGGGAGCTCGGCGGCAAGGGCGCCTGGGTCGCCCTCCTCCAGACCGGCGCGGTCGGCCTGCTCCTCGGCTCCCTGCTGGCCGGCCGGGCCCGCCCCCGCCGCCCGGTCCTGACCGCCAACCTGGGCCTCGCCACGTACGCCCTCCCGCTCGGCCTTCTCGCCGTCCACGCGCCCGTCGCCCTGACCATCGCCACGTACGGCGTCGCCCAGGCCGGCCTCGGCTTCCTCAATCCGGTCTGGGAGACGGCGGTCCAGGCCGCCGTACCCGAGCACGCCCTGGCCCGCGTGACCTCCTACGACTGGCTGCTCTCCCTCGGCGCGACACCGCTCGGCTACGCCGCGGCCCCGCTCGCCGCCTCGGCGTGGGGCGCCGAAGTCCCCCTGGCCGTCGCCGCGGTGGCGGTCGGCGGAGCCTGTCTGGCGACGGCGTTCGTGCCGGGCGTACGGCGCTTCGGGGAGCCCGGCAAACAACGAAGCGCCGCCGCAGCATCGGCTTGAACATGTTCAATTACAGGTCTACAGTCCATGACAACAGAATTTGAACGCGTTCAAGGGAGGGTGGGGCATGGACCTCACTGTGCTCGCGTACGTCATCTACCTGCTCATCAGCGTGGCGCTCACCATCTGGGTCGCGCGCACGCTCAGCCGCAACGGCAGGGTCTTCCTCGCCGACGTGCTGCACGGGAACGAGAAACTCGCCGATGCCGTCAACCACCTGCTGGTGGTCGGCTTCTACCTGGTCAATCTGGGCTTCGTCACCCTCTACCTGAGGAGCGACGAGGCGGTCACCGACGCCCGCGGACTGTTCGAGGCACTGTCGGTGAAGCTCGGTGTCGTCCTGCTCGTGCTCGGTGTGATGCACCTGGGCAACGTCTACGTGCTCAACAGGATCCGCCGTCGCGGGATGATGGAGCGCGAGCAGACCCCGCCCGTACCGCCGCAGGGCTGGACGGGTCCGGGCAACGGTCCGTGGGCCGCACCGGCCACCGGCGCCTGAGCGCGCCGTGACGACCGCGACGACCGGGCAAGAGCTCTCCGTCCAGCGCCTCACGGTGCTGTACGACGCGCGGTGCCTGCTCTGCGTCCATCTCAGCCGGTGGCTGATGAAGCAGCGTCAGCTCGTCCCGCTCGACCTCGTTCCGGCGGACTCCGACGAGGCGCGCCGCCGCTTCCCCGGGCTCGACCACGCCGGAACGCTCGACGAGATCACCGTGATCGGCGACCGGGGACAGCTCTACCGGGGCACCGACGCCTGGATCGTCTGCCTCTGGGCGCTCACCGAACACCGGCCCAGGTCCCACTGGCTGGCCACCCCGGCGGGCCGACCGGTCGCCCGGGCCACCGTGCTCGCCGCCGCGAAGTACCGGTCGCTGACCGCGAAACCCTGCGGCGACGGATCCGGGGACGGTGCCTGCACGGTCCCCGGATCCGGGGGCTGACCGAGGCGGATACCCTCGGGGCTGTGGTGAAGGAAGCGAAGGACGCGAAGGAAGCCCCGGACGTGAAGGAAGCCAAGGCTCCCAAGAGCGAGCAGACCCGCACGCTCATTCTCGAAACCGCGCTCCGGCTCTTCCAGGAACGCGGCTACGACAAGACGACGATGCGGGCCATCGCCCAGGAGGCCGGAGTCTCCGTCGGGAACGCCTACTACTACTTCACGAACAAGGAACACCTCGTCCAGGGCTTCTACGACCGGCTCGCCGCCGAGCACGAAGCGGCGGTGCGGCCCGTCCTGGACGGTGACAAGGACCTCGCGGTGCGGATGCGCGGGGTCCTGCTCACGTGGCTGGACGTGGCGGAGCCGTACCACCGCTTCGCTGCCCAGTTCTTCAAGAACGCCGCCGACCCGGAGAGCCCGCTCAGCCCCTTCTCGCCCGAGTCGGTCGCCGCACGCGAGGCGGCGATCTCCATCCACCGGCGGTGCCTGGCCGGCTCCGACGCCAAGACGGACCCCGAACTGGCGCGGCAGCTACCCGAGTTGATGTGGCTCATGCAGATGGGCCTGGTGCTGTACTGGGTGTACGACCGGACGGAGCACACCGAACGCAGCCGCCGCCTGGTCGAGCGCTCCGCCCCGATCGGCGCCCGCGCCATCGCGCTCTCCCGGTTCCGGGCGCTGCGTCCGCTGGTGCGGCAGATCCACGGGGTGCTGGAGGAGTTCCTGCCCGGCGCCGTGAAGCGCCAGGACTGAGCGTGTCGTTCATGGCCCGGTAGGTGCCGGCCGGCTCGCGGACGAGCCCCGGGCAGAAGGGGGCGGGCCCGCCCCCCCCCGGCCCGGCCGGGCCCCCCCCCCACCCCAGGCCCCCCCCGCCCGCAACCCCCCAACACGCCCGC